>JBNAKO010000001.1:0-24625 GCA_049706495.1 Methanosarcina sp.
TTCCGATCTCCCATGATAGCGAAGCCCGCCGGCATGAATGGCAGGAGGCACATGCTTATGGCCAAGAGTATACATTTTTAAAAGAGGAGTCATTTCTGCGGTATCTCCATAATCGTACTTATATTCCCCTTCTGTAAGAGTCGGACAGGCCGAAGGTTCGACTGCAATTACTCTGGCATTTTTTTTTCCTTCAAGCCTGTCTTTAATAAACTCAAGAGCGATTCCTCCGAGATTGCTTCCCCCTCCGCAGCAGCCGATAACTATATCAGGATAAGTTTCAACCTTTTCAAGCTGTTTTTTACATTCGGATCCGATTACAGTCTGGTGCAGTACAACATGGTTGAGCACACTTCCAAGAGAATATTTCGTATTCTCATGGTTTATTGCATCCTCTACAGCTTCACTGATTGCAATTCCAAGGCTGCCTGGTGTGTCCGGCTGTTCTTCCAGGATTTTTCTTCCGAACTCAGTATCCGGACTGGGTGAAGGTACAACATTTCCGCCCCAGACTGTCATTAAGGATTTTCTATAAGGCTTCTGGTAAAAGCTTGAACGTACCATGTAGACTTTACATTCAAGATCGAAATAGTTGCAGGCAAGTGATAATGCGCTTCCCCACTGGCCTGCTCCGGTTTCCGTTGTAATCCTTTCGGTTCCTTCTTTCATATTATAGTAAACCTGTGCAAGCGAAGTATTTGTTTTATGGCTGCCTGCAGGGCTTACTCCCTCGTTTTTATAATAGATTTTCGCAGGTGTTTTCAGCAATTTTTCCAGCCGGTGAGCCCTATAAAGCGGACTTGGCCTCCAGAGTTTGTATATCTCAAGGACTTCCTCAGGAATGTCGATATATCTTTCACTGCTCATTTCCTGTTTAATAAGGGCTTTTGGAAAAATCGGTTCGAGAGCTTCAGGACTTATTGGCTCCCAGGTTCTTGGATCAAGAGGTGGATCAATAGGAGAAGATAAATCTGCAAGTATGTTGTACCACTGCTTTGGCATTTCATTTTCATCAAGAATTATTTTAGTTGGCTCCATAAAATTTCTCCATAACGTCGTTTGTACAACATCGTACTTAGATGTATTTAATTGTTACTTAGCTCTAATTTAAGGTAAAAATTTCCCTCATATGTACTTTTCAAGCCTATTTCTATAACTTATGGCAAATTATTTTTTTCCCAGATAGAAGGAAAATATGAGAAATCAAAACAAAGAAAGTTTTCAAGCAGGCACTTTTTGTAGAGATTGTTCTCCAAAAAATATTAAAAAGTATTATAAGCTCGACCAGACTTTAAAATTTACTTTTAACTGGAAGCATAAAAAAAGAGTCCCGAACAAATTAGAATGGTCAGAAAAGATATTCCATAACTAAAAAAATTAAAACATTAAGAAAAATAAGGATTAAGGTTTAGTCTTTAAATAAATAGTTCTAGAATTATTCAGGAATCAGAGACTTATTAAATAGGCAAATATAAAATTTATGTTTTCTCAATAAAGTGTATTTTTATATTAATCTTCATTATATTAATCTTCATTTATCTATAAAACTCAAGTTTTAATCCTAAGTTTCTCCTAGACTTTATTTATTCTAAATGTTTTGCTTATCTCATTTTATTTTATGTTATATTTTTGTCATCTTATATTCTTGTCATCTTATATTTTCGTCATCTTACATTTTCCCTATGTTATATTTCCCTTATTTTATCTTTATTTTATTTTTTCTGCAAGTTTGACTGCAAGTTTTGCTAACCCGGTGGCATTTTTACCAAGAAGGCGTATCATAGGTTCTTTTCCCAGGCTTCCTTTATCGTAGATCACTTCTGGCACTCCGCCATATTCCTTAATTGCCTCAATAGTGCCCCAGTCCATAGTGCTGAAATTTTCCGGTTCTCTGGTTCTATCAAAGGAGGACATACTCAGGCCTGCTTCTTTGCATATTGATAGGTTTTTTTCTGAGTATTTTATATTAATGGCTGCCCTTATTTTTGGATCATAAGAAAGAGCGGAAAGGACGACTTTTCCAACATGTCTGCTGCCGCCAAAATCTACACAACCTACTGGAACTACCTCTCCTTTACACTTTATTATCCTGCCTTCAACCCCAGCCACTTCTTCAAAATTATCTGCGCCTGGAAGTGCCATTGCTACATTACAGCCCACTTCAGGTATCAGCTTTGAAAAATCTGGACTGGATTTGAGGATTGAAACTGCATCTTTTAAATCCCTGAGCACTAAAAAACGTTCTTTTTCTTCGAGAACTGCTCCTAGAGGATTTACAGGAGAAACACCTCTGCCTATAGGTATACTTTTGAGAATTGCCTGCTCTACAAAACTTTTTGATTTCTTTGCAGCTTCCTGCATATTTTCGCCATAGGCCAGGTATGCAGTCATTGCTGCAGCATACGTGCAGCCTGAACCGTGTGTTCCTCCTTTGACAAAAGTTCCCGGGATCCGTGTAAATGTGTCAGAATCAGCTTCATAAAGAAGATCTGTAGCATCGAGATGTCCACCTGTTACAATTACGGAATTTACTCCAAACTCAGCAATTTTCCTGGCTGCAAGTTGTGCATCCTCTGGATTTTTAACAGGGATACCTGCCAGAGCGCTGGCTTCCGAAGCATTTGGAGTAACAACTTTGCATAATGGCAATAACTCCTCAATAAGGACAGAAAGAGCTTCTTTTTTTAAAAGGTCTCCTCCGGCTTCAGCTGCCATTACAGGATCAACTACAAGAGAAAGCTCATGTTTTTTTATCTGCTTTGCAACTGTCTCTATTATCCCAGAAGAGGCAAGCATGCCTGTCTTTACCCATTTAATCTCCATATCTGCACAAATAGCTTCTATCTGGCTGGCAACCACTTCAGGCGGAAGGTCAAAAGCATCGAGTACTCCTGTGGTGTTTTGTGAGGTAACTGAGGTAATAGCACAGGTTCCATGTGTTCCAAGGGCGGCAAAAGTTTTTAAATCAGCAGCTATTCCGGCTCCTCCTCCAGAATCCGAGCCTGCGATAGTCATAACAATAGGGGGCTTTATTGTCGGAGGCTTTTCTATTATGAGTTCCTTTTTATCCATTTTTTTTCATCCTTCTCCGTTTTTTGTTTTTCTTTATTTTTCTCTATTTTCCTTTACTTTCCTTTATTTTCCTTATTTTTTCTTTATTTCATTAGTATCTATTTCTTATTAAAAAATTATTTTTCCCTTTTCTTCATTCCTTATTTTTAATTATTTAATTTCCTATTGCTAATTTTTATTCTTATTCGGTTTGTTTTATTTTTAAGACCCCCCTAATTGTCTTTTCTTACAGATTGTATTCTTATTATAAGCTTAAAAATAATGCATAGATAATTACGAAACAATTCTGAAGGATAAATTGGAGCTTGCTGTCGATTTGTTAACCCCAAGTTTTTAACATCTCTCTGCTGTTATTCTGCTGTTATTATATATGATATTTTTACAGTAACTTTTAAAACATATTAAAATAATTAATATGTTACGGAGGTTAAATTGAGGGTCTTTTCCTTTTGCTTTTGGAGAAATAAATTTCCTTAGATGGAAGTGTTTAAGTAATATTGTATTCTTTTTCATGACAGGAACTTAAAAAATTCCTGACTGAAATCAGGATATTTCTAGGGTTTTTACTCAAAAAACAGGAAATTTCTTCGATACATTTATATATTGTATGTACAACTTTGATGCAGATAATCAAACACTTAAGCACAGAGATCAGTTTAAGTTTAGATTAACTATTTATATTGATATAGATATTGATTTGATTTATAATGTTTTAAGGGGATTGTAAGGATGGCAAACCGACCTCTGGATATTTTAAACAACGCACTGGACACACCTGTAATCGTTCGATTGAAAGGCGCACGCGAGTTTAGAGGTGAGCTTAAAGGATACGATATTCATATGAACCTTGTGCTTGACAATGCTGAAGAATTAAGAGAAGGAGAAGTTGTAAGCAAATTTAGCAGTGTTGTTATTCGCGGGGACAACGTGGTATACGTATCTCCGTAATCTATATCAAGCCCTTCATCTATTATCGTTAAACCTCGGTAAGTAACAGGCTAAGCGACTTATCGCAGAGAGTAAATTCAGAAAAACAAAAATATTTCAAATTATCGAATATTGCTCTAATAGATTAGATTTTATCAGGAGATTTACGAATGAGTAAAGGTACGGCATCAATGGGTAAAAGACAGAAGCGCACACACGCCAAATGCAGGCGATGCGGAAGCGTTTCTTTAAACGTGCATACAAAACAGTGTACTTCATGCGGATTTGGAAAAACATCCCGTATGAGAACTTATAAGTGGCAGGCAAAGTGCAAATATTAAGCCAGTCTGATTCACTTTCCCTATTTTTTACCTGCACCGGAGGTCAAAATTGAAAGAAGAATGCGGTGTTGCAGGCATAATTCTTCCAGGCGACAGGCCCCAGTCCAATACTGTCGCATTTCAACTTTATTACGCCCTTTATGCTCTTCAACATAGGGGACAGGAATCTACCGGGATTATGGTTTATGATGGTAGGTCCCCTAAATCTATTAAAGGCATGGGGCTTGTGCCTGATGTATACAACAAAGATTCTCTAGCGCGCTTGATCGGGAACGTAGGCGTAGGACACGTCCGTTACTCAACCACAGGCGGCTCAAAAATAGAAAACTGCCAGCCTTTTATCCTGAATTTCAAAGGCGGGACAGTTGCAATAGCCCATAACGGAAACCTTGTTAATGCTAAAACCCTGAAAGATGAGCTTGAATGGGAAGGCCGAATCTTTATCAGTGATTCTGATACTGAAGTTATCGGGCACCTTCTTGTAAAAGAACTTATCAAACACGGGCCTGTGGAATCAATCAGGAATGTAATGCGCAGACTTGTCGGTTCTTATTCTCTGGTTATCCATATTGACGGTATCTTATATGCTGTCAGAGATCCTCTTGGTTTTAAGCCTCTCTGTTTTGGAGAAGTAGACGGAGGATATGCAGTTGTTTCTGAAAGCGTCGCTTTAGACACCTTAAACGGCACTCTTCTCCGGGATGTGCGACCTGGGGAAATTATGGTCTTTAGAAACGACAGCTTTGAAAGCCACCAGGTTGGAGGAGAGGCTCATCCTGCGCACTGTGTCTTTGAGTATATCTATTTTGCAAGACCTGATTCTGTTATTGATGGGAAGCTCGTCTATAAAGTGCGGGAAAATATAGGAAGAGAGCTTGCAAAAGAGCATCCTGTTGACGCGGATATCGTCTCACCTGTACCTGACTCAGGGATTACTTCTGCAATCGGGTATGCTCGAGAATCCCATACAAAATATCTTGAAGGCCTTATGAAGAATCGTTATATAGGGCGCACATTCATCCTGCCAGGCCAGGAGCTGCGTGAAACTGCAGTAAGGCTCAAGATGAATACGATTCAGGATAATGTTAAAGGAAAACGAGTAGTCCTTGTTGATGACAGCATAGTCAGGGGAACAACTTCAAGAAGAATTATAGATATGGTTAGAAAGGCAGGCGCATCTGAAATTCATGCGAGAGTCGGAAGTCCGGCAATTATTGCCCCCTGTTATCTTGGTATTGACATGGCAACCCGCCAGGAACTTATCGCTTCATACAAAACCATAAAAGAGGTCGAAGTTCTCATTAATGCTGATTCCCTCGGTTATTTAAGTATCGAAGGGCTTATGCGGGCCCTGGAGTGTAATAGAAACGATATGTGCATTGGCTGCCTCACTGGAGAATATCCTGTCGAAATCCCGGGAGAAAAATGCAGAAAAAAGCAGACTCATCTGAATGATTTCGATTCCACGAAAAGCCCTTCAACAGTGTCTTCAGGCAGTGTGTAATAATCTTTTCTATAATTTTTCCTTTTTAAATCTTTTTTCTTTTTTTTATTTTTAATTTAATTGTTTATTTTATTCTTTAATTCATTCCTTACTTATTTCTAACATTTACTTTTAGCCCTGGATTCATTCTATTTTTCAAGATATTTTTCGAGATATTTTTCGAGATATATTTCAAGGTATATTCCAAGGTATATTCCAAGGTATATTTCAAGATTAAGCCTTTAAAATAGTGATATTTACAATTCTTTTTCTTGGACCGTCCATCTCAGCAAAAAATACCCTTTGCCACGTGCCAAGTTCAAGTTTTCCTTTTGAAACAGGTAAGCTCTCACTTGTTCCTATTAATATCGCTTTTAAATGAGAATCAGCATTGTTATCTATATGATCGTGTCGGTATTCTGCACCTGCCGGCACAAGTTTATTTAAAAGTTCCAGAATATCCTCTTTTAACCCACTTTCGTTTTCGTTAATAATTATACCTGTTGTTGTGTGTCTTGTGTTAATAGCACAAATTCCCTCGGATATTCCACTTTCCAGAATTAGCTTCTGGATCTCTGAAGTGATGTCTACTAGTTCCATACGTCCAGAGGTTTTGATTTCAAGTTTCAAACTCTATCCTCCCTAATATTTGTCTTTTATTATTCTTAGACGTTGATGTGTCGTTTTTCGATGTTCAGATTTTTTCATTTATATAAGGTAAAACGAGTATGAAATAAATAAGAGTTTAAGAATTAGTTATCTTTTAGCAATAATAGCTTAGAATAACAACAGATCAAATTCTTTTCATTCCAATTTAATTCTTTATAAATATTCAACGTTTAAAATAAAAGGGGGTATAAAATTTAATAGTGTCTAATTGACCCATTTTAAAATCAACCTTATTTGATTTGTGAGTTAATTTTTGTACAGTTTGGCTGGTTTTAACTTAATTTAATTTATAGCCTCCGTAAAATTATTTTCTTTTTTCATTAAGTTAATTATCAGGCATTTTTTCCTTCGTAGGTTTGAAAATATCGAGTTTTGATATAGCGCTGTAAACTCTAAATATTAAGATGGATGTATGCTTATGCTTCCTTTACAGGGGAGTATCTGAAGAGTTTTAGTATTTTTATTTTTAGTTCTGGGATACAACTGCGGTTATCTAATTTGAAGCCGTGCAATACTGGATCAAGTCGTTTTTGCGGAGATTCTTGCATTTTTTTCACCTTTCTGATTTGGTTCCTTTAGGAAACAAGAATCTTATTTCCTATTAATAATATTTAAATTTTACCCAAAAACCTCTAAAGCTTCAAAGTATAAAGCATGCCTAGACATATGTGAAAAGAGCTGGGATAAAAGATGAAAAGTAAAATGAAATAAAGATGAAATAAATAAAATAAGGATAAAAAGTGAATGAAATAAAGATAAAATTACAGAAAATAAGTTACCAACTGTTACTAGAAACAAAGTCTATAATTGGATTAAGCGGAACTACGTTTTTTGGATATTAATGTAATCTACTTACTTTTACCCCTTAATTTAATCCCTATAAGTTTCTCCTCTTTTTAACCTTCAAGCTCCATACTCAACTGATCTTTTTGAATATCCCGTTTTTAAAAGACTTCCAACATAAAGCCTCGCCCAGAAGAAAGTAATACTTGCCCCTACAGTATTGCCTGCAACGATCCCCCACCAGGCCCCTGGCTGGCCCATGTCTAAAGTAAATGCAAAGAGAGCTGCAAAAAGAGGAGTGAATACGATTGTTCTTAATAAGTTTGCAGCAAGGGCACTTACTCCTTTTCCGACTCCCTGAAACAGGGAGGTTGAGAGCATCCCAAGGGAAACTGTCGGATAAAAGATGCAGATCACGCGAAGGAAATGAGCAAGATCCGAAGCAATATGAGCTGCTGATTCAGCCTGGGTAAAGACCGCTGCAATTTGTGGCGCAAAAATGAATGTAAAACTTGCAACTGCACCTTCGGTTAGAAGTCCAAGCTTTGTTGCGTACTTATGTGCAGTATTCAATTTTTCAAAATCCCGTGCTCCGAAAGCTGCTCCGGAAACTGAGACTACTGCAGTTGCTATCCCCAGTAAAGGAGAGATCGCAATTGTAGCTACCTTCCAGCCTGTAGAATAAACCGCAACCCCGTCCGTGTTGCTGACAGCCACTATTATGAAATTTAAGACAAGCATTGAAAGAGACATTGAAAGCTGTTGGGTTGATGTTGGGACGCTTATTCTGAAAATATCCTTTATAATTTCTTTTTCAAATCTGAAATTTTTAAAATCAAAGGCAACAAAAGTATCTTTTCTGAAGAAAAGCCAGTTAAACATCATCCCTGCAGAAACTGCAAGGGAAAGCAAGGTAGCCCAGGCTGCTCCTGCAATTCCCATTTTGAAATTATAGATGAATATAGGGTCAAGAAAAATGTTTATTACGGCTCCCACGATCATTGCTTGCATTGCTCTTTTCGAATCCCCCTCGCTTCTTAAAATGGAATTTGCAACGTTTGTAAAAAATATCAGAATGCTTCCTAAAAATATAACTCTGGCATAAGCTACGGCCAGATCTGTTGTTTCCCCCGCTCCTACCAGGGCAAAAATCTGAGGGGCATAGATATAGAAAGGTAGTGTGAAAATCAAAGCAAGAAATAGCATTACAACAATTGTGTGTACTGCTACATTATCTGCTCCGGCTTTATCTCTGGCACCTATTCTTCTGGAGATGGCAGCTCCTCCTCCTATTCCAAGCCCGTTTGATAAAGCCATACTGATAAAGAAAAAAGGGAATACAAAACCCATTGCGGCAAGGGCGTCTGCCCCAAGCCCTGAAACCCAGTAGGTATCAACAAGCTGATAGATCGTCTGGACAGACATAGCAACGACCATAGGTATTGCCAATTTTATAATAGCTTTTTTAGGGTCTCCCTGAAGAATTTTTATTCCTGCTGTCTCATTTTCTGGTTCAAGACTACAAGAATCCTGATTTAAGTTTTTTTGTATTCGCATCCGTTTAATCCTTTTTTCCTTACTTTTCAAGCAACACCTGTATCTTGACCTGAAAGCCTGATTTAATAACTTTAAATCAATTTTCAGGCTAAAGTCAATTATTAGACTAACAACATCTATTTTTGAGCCCGTTACCTGTAGAATTAAGTTCTTTTAAGGTTTCATTCAGAGAAAGAAGAAAATCATTTCTGAGCCTTTCAGTAAGCTTTTCAGGGTTAATACCTCTAAAATAGGTAGGAGTTCCTTCTCTTGTTTCTATATATCCCTTTTTTTCCATTTTTTCCAGAATAGAATAAATCTTTGGCCTGGGAACATGTGTAAATTCGTGAATTTGCCGTGCTGTTGCTTCATTCAGGCTGAGGAGTCCGACATAAATCTTTGCCTCATTCTCAGTAAATCCTATTTTTTTAAGTTTTTCTATTAGCATGGAATTCATTGCAAGCCTCCGGCGCTATTTTGTACTCTTAGTTTTTCCTTTCACGAAGGTCGTCAAGCTTTTTCAGAATATTAACCATTGATTGCAGGTCTTCCTGGTAGGTAATAATGTCTTCTTCGTCCAGTATCTGGAATATCTCAGAGGTGTTTTTCTCGATTTCTCCCTTGAACCATTCCCTGTATGCTTTCCCTTTTTCTGTAAGAGAAATTAGAACTTTTCTCCTGTCCTCAGGGTCGCCTTTTCTGTAAACAAGCTCTTCTTTTTCAAGGGCATCAATCATGCTTGTAAGGCTACCCTTCTGGAGATCGAGACACTTCCCAAGGGTTGTAGGCATAATACTGCCTATTGTTCCAATTAGCATTATGGCCTTTTTCTGGTTTTTATTAAGGTTATATGGGTTGTTCCGGGTCTGGTGAAAAATTTTAGCAAAATTTTTATGAAAAAGATGGACCATCTCAAACTGAAGTTTTACTGCTTCCTTTATTTTTTCATCTTTCATTTATATCACAATAGAAAGTTTTCTTATCAGAAGAATAGATTATCTTTAATATTCAATTTTAATATTTTTTTAAAATTCTTAAAAGCCCCCTAATTTATAAAATCAGAGGCATCTGAATTTTGAATAAATTGTTTGTAATCGTACTATAACATAATCTAATTGTTTGATTTCTTACCAAAATGTAAAAATAGCTATTTAAATCTTATGTTTTAATGGAATTGCCAGATATAATTAGACAAATATTTAGCTGTTTGAGTGTACTTAGAACAGAATTTTCTGGGGGTTTTAAGTTTTTTTTGAATATTATGGATTTCAATAAAACCCTTATTTTAAAAATCATTTTTTCCTTAGGATTTTTTCCTTAGAAATACAACAGTATTATTGACAGGAGGTTCTGGTTGCACCCTCAGGTATTCTTCAAACTCTGCTGGCAGTTCAAAATGAAAACTATTATCTAAAATCTTTCGAAACCCTTCTTCATAAACCCGATAGGAAATTTTGCTCCCTGCAGGCAGGACTTCTGCCAGATGTTGGAAAATCTGTTTCTTAGGTTCGGCCTGGGCAGCAATCATATAGAGGTCGAAAGGAGTTTTGAGAGGGAAAATGAAATGATTTCCTGTTATTATTTGAATCCTTTCTGAAAGCCCAAGTTTGGCTATTACCTTTCTGGATAGTGATGCTCTGTTTTCATCCTGCTCTATTCCTGTCCCAAATAGGTTATATTCATGACAGAGTATTATCAGACTCAATGGCAGAGGGCCGCTTCCGAGAAAAACCACGGAATTTTCTGGTTTTAGACCAGAACCTAGGAATTCGGTTCTCGAAAGCTGCAGGTAGTTTGGATAAAAAGTAAAGTTCTGAAGAGCCTGCCAGGGATTTTGACTTGAAAGCAGTTTATTGGCCTTTTCTATTTCAAGTTTTAAATTATATAAAAACCGAAAGCTGGAGATTGATGGCAAAATCAGGCTGAACTCCGGGCTTTTGAGAAGCGCGTTTATATATTTTTGATCTGCATCCAGAGAGGCAAGCTCATCCAGTCTTTTAAAAGTTGCCTGTAGTTGTGAAGAGCTGGTATCCAATATCTCGGCTTCTGTAACATCTTTTACAAGAGAATGTATCTGCTGGAGTTCAGTTATTAGAGAGATTGGGTCAATTTTCGGTATAATTCTCACTTTCCTGGCTCTTTTACCTGTTATCTATTAACCTTAAGGCTCCTTTATTATTGCTCTTTCTAACTTTGACCTTGTTTAGTTATTCTGTTATATTCGTTTAATTTTTATTCACATTCGAGAAAAACAAGAGTATTATTTACTCCGCCTGATGGGCTTATTTCTTTTATTTTCCGAAAGCCTCTGATATAGACCTGTTTAACAGGCTTATAAAGTAACTGTCTCATTCCGGTATAGTTGCGGTAGCAGACAGAAATAGTTTTTTTCATTTCAGGATTTTGCAGCTCGGAATATTGAGATTCGAATCCTCTTAACTTCGATTTATTTATTTGAGAATTCTTTTGCTTTATTATATTGCGAAGATTCTTAAAAATCCGTTTTTTTGGCTCAGCCAGACCTGCTATAAGCACAGAATCCCATTCGAGTTTTAAAAGCGCGGTCTCGTCTCCCTGAACAATGACGATTTCTTTTTCCAGACCAAAATGTTTCACGCAGCGTTTTGCAAGAGACACTGCTTTTGCGTCCGTATCTATACCTATACACTTAATTCCATACAACCTGCTGAAAAGCAACAGGGTAACAGGAAGGGGACCGCACCCTATAAAAGCCAGTACTTTAATCTCAGGGGAATTCTGGATATGGTCAGCTATTAATTTTTCATATCTGGGATACAGGGGAAAACTTTTCAGCAATTCCCAGGGCTTTTCATTTGCAAGGATTCTCCTTGCAAGCTGGGTTTCATGGATGCTGAAAAAATTACTGTAACTGGCATGAATCGCAGGAAGTAAGGACTTAATCACAGAATCGTGGAGCACAAGATCATATATTTCTTCTTCTGCGTCTATATGTACAATTTCGTCAAGCTCGGAAAAGGCTTTGTACAACTCTGCCAGATCCGACTTATCTGTAAACCCGGGCTTTATACCAAAATTAAGGTCTGAAACAAAACCCAGGTTTTTAATATTTTCATAAAAATTTACAATCCTGACCCGTATACTATATATCTGCTCTTCATATCCCTGAAATATAGCCTGAGAATTACTGCTTTCAGCTATTAATATATTGTTTATTCCATCACTTCCCCTTTCTCCTTATAATAAGACTATATAATAAGGCTAAATTTATAAAAAATTGATTTTAATATTTTGACGCCCGAATATTTAAAGATTTGTATTATTTTAAAAAAGTAAGTATAATTTTAAGTATCGTATCTTATACATCGAAAATCAGAAAAGAAACGTAAGAACCGTTAATAAAATGCTTCTACATTTTATGAAAATAGAAAAAATATAAGTGTTAACGTTGAGGAAATAATTATGTTGCGGCATTTTCTGGAGCTTATTTTTAAAAAACGTTAATAATATTTCTATTCTAAAAATAAAGGAGAAAATAATAATTAAAGGTAAAATGTTACATAACAAATATTAGAGGTTAAATTATTAATCATATATTTAAATTTATTAAATTGTAAGGTGAGATTTGCTGAAATTTCTTCAAATTAAAGCCTTATACATTGTTACCCGTATCCTCAGACTTTCTTAGTTTCGATCTTTTTCTTTTTGCGCTACTATTAAAAAAATCGGTGTATCTTCAAGAAGCTTTTGTAGAAATGGAGCCTTATTCTTCTGAAATGTTTGTACTCCTCTTAGAGGGTTAATTGTAGTACTTATAAATCCCATTTCAGAAAAGAGAGATCTAATATTTTCAGGATTTATTTCCCTGAAAAGTGGGAGGGACTTTTTAATTGGATTATAATGATTTTTAAAGACCATAGAGGTTTGATTTCTTTTCATTAAACGAGCTGCCCACTCTGAAGCCAGCCTTTTTATATATCTATCAGGTCTAGGGTCAAACCAGTTTCCATCGATAGCAAAAATCTTTCCGCCTGGTTTAAGGACTCTCTTCCATTCAAGTAAAGCAGAGGAGGGCTGAGGAAGGGTCCAGAGAAGATATTTATTTACTACAAGATCAAAAGAATTATCCTCAAAAGGAAGTTTTTCAGCGTCCCCATGTGAAAAATCTATTTTAAGGCCAAGGTTTTCTGCATTGGATTTTGCTTTCTCCAACATCCCTTCAGAAAGGTCCACACCTGTTACTTCATGTCCCATTTCCGCAAAAAGAAGAGCCAAAAAACCTGCTCCTGTACCTACATCAAGTATTTTTAGGCTTTTGTTGAAAGGCAGAAAACTCTCTAACGTCTGTTTCCAGATTCTGCGCTCTTCTTCATCAAAGCTATTTATTCCATTCTTATAGGTGGCAGCTCTGAAATTCCAGTAGTTGGCTATGACCTTTTTGCAATCTATCCGAAACCCTCCTTGAAAATAAGGTAAAATTTTCTTTTTGGCACTAATATTAAGCTTTCTCCTAATAAATGTTACTAAAATAAATAATTTTATGAATAATAAATACTAAAAATAAAATTCATGCTAAACTTTTATGATGAACTTTAGTATCTAAATTTTAATATCCTAATCATTATATTTTGGACGAATACGCATGTTCTATATTTTAAGTAAAAGATAAATGAAAAATAAATAAAAACACAAATAACTAAATAAATGAAAGTTCAAAAAGTTCGGTTTGATTGATTAAAACAGATTAATCAAAGAAAAGTTACTTACAAATTAATCTAGATCAGGTTTGAAGTTTAAAACTGTAGGGGGAATAAACCGGATATTTTTCTTATTTTTCCTATTTTTCATGTTTTTCTTTTCGATTTCCTGCATTTCTTTGCCTAAAAATTTATTTTGAAGTTTTCCGGCCTGTAATTACTATAACTTCTGCTTTTCCAGGCAGGCTTGCGTGTCCTGAGTTTCAGAATCTATTTTCATTCATAAACTTCTGTTTTTCCTAATTTAATCATAGATTTCAGATAAATTTGTGCCCATATGAAAGTAATTAGAGACCCTACAGCAGTGCCGGTTACAAGCCCCCACCATACTCCTTGAAGCCCCCATCCAAACTTAAAAGCAAAAAGCAATGTAAATAAAATAGTCATTCCAAGGCTTCTTAGAAGTGTGGCTATAAGCGCACTTGTACCTTTTCCTGCTCCCTGAAAAAGGGAGGCAGAAAGCATTCCAAAAGCAACAAGGGGATAGAAGATTGTCATTATTTTCAGAAGTCTTGTCAGTTCGGGAGCTATTCGGGCTGCGTTTTCAGCCTGGGTAAAAACAGCAGCAATATCGGAGGCAAACAGGTAAACTATAAGTGCAATTACGGTTTCTACAAGAAAACCGACTCCAATTGCATAAATAAAAGCACCTTGAGCTTTTTTATAGTTTTTTTCCCCGAAAGCAGCCCCGCTGATCGAAACTATAGATATGGAGATTCCTATCAGAGGAGCAACGGCGATACCTGTAATTCTCCAGGCTGTAGCATATACTGCAACTCCATCCGTGCTGCTAATTGTTGCAATAATATAATTCATTATAAGCGCAGTAAGGGCTAGAGAAACCTGTTCGATCGAAGAAGGGATTCCTACCCTGAAGATATCTTTAATAATTATTTTATCGAATTTGAAAGATGAAAATTTAAAAGCAAGGTAAGTATCTTTTTTAAGGAAAAGCCAGTAAAACATTAGCAGGCCAGAGCTTGCATATGAAAGAACGGTCGCAAGAGCTGCTCCTGCAACTCCAAGCCCAAAAGTGTATATAAAGATCGGGTCCAGGATTACATTCAGGCCTGAACCCAGAATCATGGACTGCATGGACCTTTTTGAATCTCCCTCGCTTCTGAGGATGGCATTTGCAACATTTGTAAAGAAAAAAATAAAGCTGCCTGCAAAGATTACTCTTGAATATGCAACTCCAAGTTCTGTAGTGCCTGCTGCACCGCTATAAATAAATAAGTCTCTTACAAGGGCAAGTCCTAGAAAAGTAAGTAAAATCGTCAGGCCAAACATTATTACAAACGTGTGCATTGCAACGTTATCAGCACCTGATTTATCTCTAGCTCCTATACGCCTGGAGATTGCAGCCCCGCCTCCAACCCCAAGCCCGCTTGTAAGAGCCATTTGAATTACAAAAAAAGGAAATGCAAAACCCACTGCTGCGAGGGCATCAGCCCCGAGGCCTGCAACCCAGAACGTATCAGTCAGGCTGTATATGGTCTGTACAGACATTGCTACAATGATAGGAATTGAGAGCTTGATCACAGCCTTTTTAGGCTCGCCAAGAAGAATATCAACTCCTCTGGTTGTTTTGTGCTCAGGAAGAAAATCTGTACCTTCAACAGGAGGATTTGCATCAGCTACAGAATTCGCATTATACTTTCTTATTTCTGTCTTTTCCTCTCCTCTTTTGGAATTCATCTTCTCGCCGTTTTTATGTCCTGTATTGTATTTATCGATTTAGCTGAATAATTAAAGTTTTGTTTCTTTAACGTCTGCTTACCTATCAATAAGTTTTTTATTTTGTGTCCAGATATCTACTTTATTGGCAGAGGGAACAAAATCAAAATATAAAAACAACATATTTTGCGAATTTTAAATTAAAATCTATGTATTAGTTTTCTTGAAGGGAAATATTAATTTTAATTTATTGCCTGTCACGAGTTTTATATATATGAAAGTAATTTCTGAATCAAGTGCTTTCAGAGTATAATTAAAGAAAGGGCTTATCACTTTAATTAAAAAAATCATTATGCCAATTTATAATTTATTGAAATTAAACATTACAAAATTTAGATTTATATTCAAACTACTGCTTAAAATAAAGATAATCATATATGAAAAATTACCCAGATCTTAAAATATTAAACTAATATTTGAAAAATAGAGAAAAACTTATATGAAAACGGGAAGATTTGTGAGTCAGCAGTTAAGTAAAATTTTATTTGTTTTTAATTTCGTTTGTGCAGAAGAATCATACGATTTATCAGTATAGGTTTAAATACATGCACTTTTATCTCAATTATATTTTTGCCCAAAAATTCCCGAAATAAACAGGGTGGTATTTTTATGTTTTCTAGATCCGAGTTCAAGGGAATAGTAAATTCAATGGGGCTTGTTTTTGGAGATATTGGAACAAGTCCGATATATACTCTTACAGTTATCTTTCTCCTTACAAAACCTACAGAAACTCATGTAATCGGAGTCTTATCTTTAATTGTCTGGACCCTGATCATACTTGTTACTCTGGAATATGCCTGGCTTGCTATGAGCCTGGGTAAAAAGGGTGAAGGAGGCACCATTGTCCTTAAAGAAATCCTTGTCCCTCTTCTCAAATCAGGGAGAAATGTAGCCCTTGTTACAACATTAGCCTACATAGGAACATCTTTTCTTATAGGAGATGGAGTGATAACACCTGCCATCAGTATCCTGAGTGCTGTAGAAGGCCTGCGTATTATTCCCGAATTCGAAGGTATAGGACAGGGAACTATTATGCTTATTTCAGGCCTGATTGCAATAGCCCTTTTTTCAGTCCAGAGTAAAGGAATAGAAAGAATCACTTGGGTATTTGGCCCCATAATGCTTTTATGGTTTACATCAATTGCGCTTTCTGGAATTATGTCAATTTTTTATACTCCGGATGTGATTAAAGCTGTTAACCCTTATTACGCTATAAGATTCCTTCTGGATAACGGAATAACCGGATTTTTTGTTTTATCCGAAGTTATTCTCTGTGCTACAGGAGGGGAAGCCCTATATGCTGATATGGGACACCTGGGAAGAGAACCAATCTTAAAAGCCTGGAGACTGGTATTTTTTGCTTTAATCTTTAATTATCTTGGGCAGGGAGCATTCCTTATCCGGAACCCTGACTCGGAAAATATACTATTTGAAATGATAAATCAAGAAACAGGTATCCTGTATATTCCCTTTTTAATCCTGAGTATTGTAGCTACAGTTATTGCATCTCAAGCTATGATAAGCGGGGTATTTTCAATCGTTTATCAGGGAATAACTACGCGAGTAATGCCGATGCTAAAAATTGATTATACATCAGGAGAATTAAAATCCCAAATATATATAAGCACAATAAATTGGATGTTGCTTATTGCTGTAATTTTTATGATCCTTTATTTTAAAGAGTCAAGCAGGCTCGCATCTGCATATGGATTAGCAGTTACAGGCACTATGACGATTACAGGGATCCTTATGACCTCTATCTTCTATCATAGGAAACAAATGACTAAGACTGTAATTTCAATATTCATAACATTTGCCGACCTTATATTCCTGATTTCAAATACCTATAAAATACCTTATGGAGGTTATTGGTCAGTCATTATAGCAGCTCTTATCTTTTCCCTTATTCTTATCTACACTTCCGGGCAAAAGAGGCTGTATGAATTGATGAGACTCATGAGGACTGAAAATTTCCTTGATAAATATAATCATATATATGCTACTGAAAATAAGATAAGTGGGACTGCACTTTTCTTTGCCCGTGATATAGATAAAATTCCACAATATATATCCCATGTCATGTTCAAGAATAATATTATTTATGAAAACAATATTTTTATCTCAATTCTCAAGTCTGATAGTCCATTTGGAGTAGAAAGTTCTTTTTCAAAAGAACTGGCCAAAGGTTTGAGAGTTTTTGAAATTAAAATGGGATACATGGAGATTGTTGACGTTGAACAAATTCTACAAGAGCAGGGCATAAAGGAAAAAACAATTTTCTACGGGGTAGAAGATATATTTACCAACAATCTGGTATGGAAAATCTTTTCTATTATTAAGAAACTATCTCCCTCGTTTGTACAGTTCTATCGCCTCCCCACCGATGAACTTCATGGAGTTATGACACGGTTTGAGATGTAAATTTCAAGTGAAAACGGGAAAAACTACCTCTTTTTACTTTTTTTACATTTTTTCTTTTTATTCTTCTTCAGTTTTTTATTTTTTGATTTAATTGCGTTTAATTGCGTTTATTTTTTGTTTATTTTGAATCTTTACATTTTTGTGAAACTTAAACTCATTAATTAAAGATTAATCTCTTTTTCCAGTTTTCGTACTTACGTAAAATTAAATATATAGATGAATAATAAAAATTATGAAGTAAATTGAATACTGTTGTAATATTCAAACTTTTAATTTATTTAGGATAATTTTTGAAGCACCTTTTATTAATTATACACTTTTATCATTAATAGAAGTGCAGGGTAATTTTTTACTCAATAATTATTCTCTGAAAATATTGTTCCTAACATCTTATATATTTTAAACCAATACATAATGTATTTATTAGAATCGATGTTTTGGGCCTTTACTTTTTTGTGCCAATCTCATATACAATACGGCAATTTCTCATTTAATATTGATACAAAAATCTATGAATTAAGTAATTATTTGTCATGTTTGGCTACTGGCCTTAGATATGGATTTTAATTGAATTAAAAAAATCAGGAGAGTTAGTAGAGAGTTTGTATCCTGATCTTCTGAGTTCAAAATATAACTTGATAAATAGGGAGGAGTCTGATTGAAGAAACAATATATACCCTGTTTTGCTATACTATTTTTTACGCTGCTCATGATTGTGCCCAGTCTGGCAGCAGCAGATACAGGCTCGGCTGGATATAAGAATATAACTGCTACAGAAGCTAATAAAATGATCAAAGGCTGCAATGTTTTCATTCTTGATGTTCGTACCCCTGCTGAATTCCATGCAGCGCATATAAAAGGAGCAACATTGATACCTTTCAAAAATGTCCCGGCACACGACCCTGTGAATCTATCTAACGAATCGCTATTAGCAGCAAGAATAAATGAAGTACCTAAAGACATACCTGTAATTGTTTATTGTCTTACAAGCGGCAGGAGCTTTAACGCAACCAAACTTCTGGTACAGAACGGATACACGAATATCTATAATATGCAGATGGGGATTCCTGCATGGATAGATGCAAGATATCCTGTTACGTCTACTTTTATTGACGAATCCGGGGTAAGGTCATGTATTAAGAAACCTCTTAAGGCAAAAATAAATTGTGTGTTTCTCTCTCTCAGAATGGGGGATGACGCCAGAGCCAAAAATCAGCTTGATCAGTTTAAATCCTTCGTAAATGAAACTGAGAGAGCACGTATTGTTAGTCCGGGCCAGGCTATCTACCTGAGAGCTGAAGCAGAAGAAATAAGGCAGATGATATAAGTCTATAAATTTCAAAAACTTATTTCTTTATTTTTTTATTTATCTATTTATATAATTTTCTTTTTGTAAAGTAAAAGAACTTCTTCAAAATAATTTTTATGAGAATTTCTCCGGATATAATGTATTATTCTTCTTTTCTCATATCCGCATATGTAAGAATGATAGTTAAAATTTAAACTAACCTAATAAACTAACCTAAACTAAACTAAATTAAAATAAAATAACTAAATTAAAAAATGAAATAATATAATGTAAAATGATATAAATAACTTAAAAAACAAAAATAAAATAAATTAAAAATAAAATAATCTTTTTATTGAAGACTATTTTGTTATAATAATCTGTTCGAAGTAAATTTTTATCGGAATATTTAGTTTATTTGAAATTTTCAAATCATTTTAAATCTTATATCTCCCTAGAATAAAAACACCCAGTACCACAAAAATTGCATTTACTAGTCTAAATCCAGGGACCTCTTCTTCTGAAATATAGGATTTATCTCTTACTGTTATTGGAAGTTCAAGGGTGTAGTCTTCTGCATTTTTTATATTTCCTCCGAAATAATATACTACTCTTCCTTTAACATTAAATTCTCCTGGCTGATACGATTCTATCCTTACTTCAATGTCTCTTCCCTGTCCAGGGTCTAACTCATATGTTGTCGTGTACTGGCCTGCTCCTGACTGCACAAATTCCGAAGAAGAAACGCTCATTCCTGATGGAGGGATAATTATGACCTGCACATGCATGGGAGGTTTTGTGATAAGATTCACTGCTGAAAGTTTAAGTAAAATATCTTCTCCTGCAATAACATCAGTCTTTTCTCCGTGCAGATTCACACTGGCTGAAGGAGGAGTTTGCTGAGGAGCTTTTGATGCTTCAGGGGTTGGGGTAGGCTCTGGAGGAACAGCTTCATTTTTAACAGGTGGTTTTTTCTTTATTATTCTATATCCCGAATCTCCTGAGTTTCCATGAGATGAAGACTTGGTTTCTTTCTCATCTAAAAAAGGTTCAGGCTGAGTAGTTTTATCCATGTCTCCTGAAGCCTCTATTTCTGTAGAAACTGCATCCCCAGTTTCTGTCTTGTCCAATGTTTCTATTTCCACAGACTCCTGACTTTCATTTTCGTACGTAAACGCCGTTCCTTCGAATTGAGTCCCTCCATTTTCGAGATTTTCGGGGATTGCATTAATCTCTTTCAGGTTTTTATCTGCATCCCCAGGTTCAGTGTCTTCCGTTTGTGGATTATCAGTTTCTCCTGAGTTTTCTGTCTCTTCCTCTTTCGGGCTTTGCGTTTCTTCTGGAGTTTCTACTCCTGTATCTTCTGAGAGCTTGTTTTCCGCATCATCAGGGGCTATTAGGGATTCACTATCAGGGCTTTCCTCATCTATATTTTCTGGTGAATTAATTTCCTGATTTCCCTGGCTTTCTGTTCCAGGTGGCTGAGATGATCCTGTTTCTGCCGAGCCTGGATTTTCTGTCTCAATATTTCCTGAAGCATCTGTATTGTTCCCAAAAGTCTCTGGATTAGCTTCAGAGGAAGCTGTGTATGCCAGATTGCTTACTAAAAAACAACTGATTAAAAAGTAAACAGTTAAAATTTTTAGCGTTGTTTGTTTGGACATTCTTACCACCTTTTGAGCTGTTTTCTTACTAATTCTCACCAATTTAACTTAACTGACAGTCCTGAGGTTCAGGACACAGCTCTAAATCATTAAAAAGAATGAAAAGGCTAGAAGAAGACTTAATAGAGCTTTCTTCTAAAAAAAGATCTAAATCCTGCTCAAATCTGTTTATTTCTCCCTGCAATGTAAATTCCAAACAGACCTATAGCTGCAACTAATATCCCAAATCCCGGAGCACTAACTGAACCCTGTCCTTCAGCTTTTATCCCGTCACTCTTTTCAAAATCAGCCGATCCTTCGGTACTATCAGATTGGCTGTCAGATTCTTCAGATTCTGGTGGTTGTTCAGAGTTTTTGGACGGCTCTTCTACCACGAAAGGATGTGTAAGTGAGATCGGGTAATAATTGTCCTTATTGTCTCCAGCCCAGTACAGTCCACTGAAATGGACTGTTGATGTGCCTACTTTGTCTCCTTTAATATCAATGTAGAATGTCCTTGCATTTCCCGGAGGAACTGAAAATATTCCATAAACCGTGCCTGCTGCTCCTGTCTGGGCAAAGCCCTGTCCATAAACATGGATTCCAGAAGGAACGCTTATTCTTGCATCGACATTCAAAGTAACATCGTTAAGGGAAGGATTATCAATGTAAAGTTCAACAAGTCCGTCCTGGTTTTCCGTGATCACATCATTGACAGGCCTTAATACTACTGTGGGCCCCACCCTGAATTTTTGTTCCGAAACAGGAACTGCTTCAGAGGGTTTGCTAATATTTTTTGAAGCTGCTTCTTTTTTCAGAACTGGTTTAGCGGCAGATTTATTGGCCGAAGGGTTTACTGAAGAATTCACTGATTTATTTACTGATTGATTGAGGGTTTTATTTAAGGATTGGTTTTCAGAATCATTAGCTATGATCTTTGATGCCATTTCATTTGCAAGTGGGTTTTCTCCTGCTGCCAGAGCAGTACCTGAGAAAAGAGTCCCACAGATAAAAATTGACATCAACAGTAGGGGAAAATATATCTTCAACTTCTATACCTCCTTCTAGGGGTATCAAATTACCAGATAGGTTTTTTGAAAAATAGTTTCTATAAATTTTTATTTTGTTTTTCCAGATAGAATTTGCTTTTATCGATAATTCTCTACCTGTATTAAGTGTTTTGGTTTATTGCAAATTCATAAATTTTCATAAAAAACTATAAGATCTTCGAACTGCGTATTTTTCTTTAGCATGATTTTCACAAATTAATACATTAAAATTATTTTTCATGCAGGTATATGTTATTGATATTTTATTATTCTCAAGTATGAGCAACTTTTAAACTTCCAAATATATTATTAGAAAAAGTTTAAATGAAAATTTTTATCTGTGTGTTTATTGTCCGTATATAAGGTACTTAAATCAAGAGATACAGGTTAATTTCAAAATTATATACATTCTTATCAAGTTTTTTTTATGGGAAATTTATGAAAAAAACTCATTCATGAAGACCTATTTCTAAAAATTGTTTTTGTTTCTTGATTATGTGCTCGCATTAAGATTGAAACGAAAAATAAAAACAAAATCTTCCTCCAAAAAATAATAGATTTTAAATGTTGCCTATTTTAAAAAAATTCTACGAAGGTGAAAATGTGAAAACGCGAGAAACTCTTGCTGCTATCTTTGTTGTTCTATTGTTAGTTTGTTACCCGGTTTCAGCTTCTCTTCCTCATGATTTTAAGACAAAAATAGGGGATACGTATACCCAACCAGGTAAATTAAAACCTTTTTATAAACCGTCTTCATTTACTGCTTCACAGTCTTACTCTCCCTCTACAGATGTCGAAAGAATAGGGAATATCGATGGTGATATAGCTGAGTACAAGATTAGGGTAAAAGTCGGGTCCGGAAAAAAATATGAGAGTATAACTTTAACCAATTATGTACATGAAGAAGCCCCCTGGAAAGCAAATGTAACTAAAAATATAATGATTTTAACTGGCCAGGGTTTAACTGAAAAATTCTATTCTGACATGGGAATTTACTATGCAAAACAAGAGTATAGTGTTTATATTCTGGATAGAAGAGAGACAAATATACCTTCGGATGAATCCGATTATACCTTTATGAAAACCTGGACTGTGGATGAACATCTCAAGGACATTTCCAAAGGTATTGTAGCTTCAAGGGTTCACACAGCTTTTTTAAACGGCAAACCTCTGGAAGCCATAGATCTTACATTAATTGGGCATAGTCATGGAGCCTTGCTCGCTACTGCTTATGAGGAGAGTAGTTATGATGATAGAGTTCAGGCAGCAGTTGACAGGATAATACCTGTTGATATTATCATTAAATATAATCCAGGAGAGCAGCAATTAATAGAAGGACAGGCCGCAGAATTTAATGAGATTAATGAAGAACTTGGAAACGGAACATATTATACGGATAATATGGGAGCTATGATGAACATTGCAAAATTCGCTTCTGAATCTCCGTCAGTAAGTTCCCCTTTCCCAGGGCTTACGAACATCCAGCTCTTCAGGCTTATGGCAAGCCAGACATTCATGTTCAGTGCTCATCCTTATACTCAGGACTATCATTACTGGACTGGAGATATTAATGGGCTTTATAATGTTAATGAATCCAGGTTACTACATTTAACTTTAAGTGGAGGAGCCGTCCCATGTACCCCATATATATGGATGAATATATGGCCGGCTTAATGGGTAATATGGCGGGTTATGAGATTAATGCATCCAGAATAGATTCTCCTGTGCTGTATGTCGGATTAGGAGGAGGTTTTGGAGAATATGGAGCCTGGTGGTATGAAAAGAAAGTAGGGGAGACAAATGATAAAGTTGATTCTTTAAATTGGAAGGATCAGGGACATGCCAGTCTATTAATTGATAGGAATTCTCCAGAACTCTGGGCAATAATTCACAAGTGGATAAAAGATAACGAAAACCCACAGCAAAATTGACCCTGAAAGCATCATTAAACTATTAAAATAAAAATAGGAATTATACTGAGTAACTGGATAAAAAATCGGAATAAAGAATAAAAATTGAGGGGCTTCAGGAAACTTGTTTTAAGCTGAAGCTCCATCTACTCTGGACTTATATTCTGTTTTTAAAAGGGCTTTTACGAAAAAGAGCGCCCAGATATACATTAACAAAGAGCCTATTCCGTTCCCTATTACCATTCCCCACCAGGCTCCTACCTGCCCCATATCAAAGGTAAACGCCAGCAGGGCTGCAAAAAGGGGCGTAAATACAATAGTTCGCAGCAACGTGGTAATAAGGGCATCAAAACCTCTCCCGGCTCCCTGGAAAAAAGATGAGGAGAAGAAACCAAGTGCAGCTATTGGATAGAAAAGGCACATTATACGCAGGAAATGCGCAAGGTCGGAGGTTATATGGCTTGCCCCTTCAGACTGTGTAAAGATATACGCTATTTGGGTAGCGAAGATAAACAGGAAAGCTCCTGTAACGCACTCTATTAGAAATCCGAGTCTTGTTGAGTATGAAAGCGTAGTTTTTGCCTTTATATAGTCCCGGGCTCCGATTGCAGCTCCGCTCACAGAGATCACAGCAGTGGCCATTCCCATCAAAGGAGCCATTGCAATTGTAGCTATTCTCCAGCCTGTAGAATACACTGCCACCCCATCTGTACCGCTTACAGACACAATAATGAAGTTAAGGACAAGCATTGATAAAGACATTGAAAGTTGTTGAACCGACGAAGGTACTGCAACAGCAAATATTTCTTTTACAATGTTTTTTTGAAAACGGAAATCCTTGAAATCAAAAGTCACATATGTGTCCTTTTTAAAGAATAACCAGTTTGCCATCATCAGGGAAGATACAGCTATGGAAATTACTGTTGCCCAGGCTGCCCCTGCTATTCCCATTTTTAGAGTGTAGATAAATATCGGGTCAAGTATAACATTGAGGACTCCGCCTACAATCATAGCCTGCATAGCTCGCTTTGAG
>JBNAKO010000002.1:0-5546 GCA_049706495.1 Methanosarcina sp.
TTAAAATAAGATGTAAAAGGACATATTCAAGAAGTCAAACAGTGAGCTTGAGAATACGCCCATGTTTTGACCTGTGAGTTCAGCAAGTTGAAAGTGTGTCAGGTTAACTAAAAAAATAATAGTAACTCCAGTGTTGTATGTTACTAATTTACTTCGTTTCTGGATAAAACATTCCAGCATCCCAAATTTCAGAAATATCTGAAATGCATCAAAAATTAATTAGAGATTTTCCAGAACTACTTTCAAAAGTATAATTAAAGCAAGAATTAAAATAAAAGTCCACACAAGCGGCAAAACAATCCGCAGCAAAAAATACAGTATTATTGCTATGAGAATTAATTGGACTAAAGATATTCTCCTTCCAGCATGCAGAAAGCGGCGATTTAATCCTCTAGCCATTTTATAAGCACCTTTAAACTGATACTCTGTTTTCTTATAAGACTAATGTCTTGTTTTTTATATTTCATTTTAGACTTTATAAATTTTGTCCAAAAAACAAAAAACAAAGCCAGAATTAAAATAGGCTATTTAAACTAAACAGGTCTGCTGGGAATCGAACCCAGGTTCGGAGCTCCGGAGGCTCCAGTGATATCCTCTACACCACAGACCTTTATGGAAAAAAACTGACAGCTAACAGGCTTGTAAGATTAGAGCCGATTAAGCTGGCTGGATATAGTGCTAAATTCTTTATAAACTTAATCCTTAAACACTACATAAATGTTTTAGAGTAGGGAGAAGTAAGTTAAAAGAAACTTTACCTGGGAATTCAAGATCCGTTTTTTATTCATCCTTATTCTTTCTTATTCATCCTTATTCTTTCTTATTCTTTCTTATTCTTCCCATTTTTGCCCGTACTTTTCATCAAACACAATTTCGGAAAGAGCTCTTCGAGTTGAGGTCCTTTCTTTTGGGACAGGTTCTCCAATTGCGAGAGCTGACATGAGCTCAAGTGTTGAGGGGCATCCTAAAATTGAATTTACTTTATCTTTCTGGTTCAAAATCTCTCCAAGCCAGACTGCTCCAAGACCAAGTTCGCAACATGTAAGAAGCATATTCTGAATTGCAGCACCGATTGCTTCAATGTCCTTTGTCCTGTTGTAAGAAGTTTCGTTGTCCAGAAATGAAGCAATAAGCAACGGAGCCCCTGCGACTATGCCGGAGTAATGTGTGCATTTAGCGAGTTTATTAATAGTCTCAGGGTCCCGAACAACAATAAAGCGCCAGGGCTGATTATTCAACCCGGAAGGAGCCCAGCGGCCTGAATTCAGGATTATATTAACATCTTCCTTGCTTACAGGTTTATCCGTAAATTCCCTTACACTCCGCCTTTCAAGAATTGTATTGATAACTTTGCTTTCTCCTGTAACTGGCATTTTTTTCCCTCCGGGTTAATTTTATATTTTTAGATTTATGAACTTTCTGTTAAGTATATTTTGCAACTGATAAGAAATAATAGTGTAAAATCAGTCGTCATCAATCTTTTTATTGAGCCAGGGGATATTTGCACGGATTTGTTTTCCAACAACTTCAAGCTGGTGTTCTTTTTCCTGGCGTTCCATTGCTTTAAGCACAGGGTGGTTTACCATACCTTCGAGAACAAATTCCTTGGCAAATTCTCCGTTCTGAATCCTTTGCAGGGCTTCATACATGGCCTCACGGGAATATTCGTTTATGATTTTGGGCCCGACTGTCATGCCCCCGTATTCTGCGGTATTGGAAACCGAATGCCACATCCTCTCAAGCCCGCCCTCGTAAATGAGGTCTACAATAAGTTTGACTTCATGGCAGGTCTCGAAATATGCCATTTCTGGCTGGTATCCCGCTTCAACAAGCACTTCAAAAGCCGTCTTAATAAGGGCAGAAAGGCCTCCGCAAAGGTCAACCTGTTCTCCGAAAAGGTCGGTTTCAGTTTCTTCACGGAAAGTAGTCTCATAAATGCCTGCTCGAGTTGCCCCAATCCCTTTTGCATAGGAAAGCGCAAGTTCCCTCGCATTCCCGGTTGCATCCTGATAAACTGCAATAAGCCCGGGCACCCCAATGCCTTCAGTATATGTCCTTCTCACAATATGCCCTGGACCCTTTGGGGCTACCATAAAGACATCAACATCTTTCGAAGGGACTATCTGGTTGTAATGGATATTGAATCCGTGAGCAAAAACAAGAGCATTACCTGGCTTTAGATTCGGTTCTATTTCAGAATAGTATACAGAAGCCTGCTTTTCATCAGGGAGCAGGATCATAATAATATCAGCAGCTTTTGCGGCATCAGGCACGGACATAACTTTCAAGCCGTCTCCTTCAGCCTTTGTCCAGCTGGGACTGCCTTTTCTAAGCCCCACAACAACATTAAGCCCTGATTCATGAAGGTTCAGGGCGTGAGCATGCCCCTGACTTCCATAGCCCATTACTGCAATAGTTTTATCCTTAAGTGCATCAAAAGTGGTTTCATTATCATAAATTATAGTTGCCATAACTTGATTCTCCTGATAATCACTCTGTTTTAAGCAAATTTCCATTTATTACTCAGGAAAGCATTCTACAGGAAGTACAATTAAGTATATACGAATATCCCTGCGGGATAATACAGCTTCTTCCCTGAGAATTTAGTTTACTTAAAGTAATTTAAATTCACTTGATCAATGTCAAGATTCTTTCTAGAATAAAAGCAGCTTTTTAAATCCACGAGTTTTGGAAAATCCAGATCCTGTTAAAATGACCTAAAATGACTTCAAAATTAAAAGAAATCCAAGCTGCTCCTTTCTAAAAAATAATTAGGCAGATATCTTTGTATCTGCCCTTGCTTTGAGATTTAAACCTTTTTTGGGCCGCGAACCAGGGCAATCTTCCCTGTTCGGACCATTTCCTTAATTCCAAACTGTCTCAGGAGTTTTTCAATTGCATCAATTTTGCCTTCGTCTCCTGTTACCTCAACAGTCATGGATTTCGGAGCGACATCTACAATCCTTGCCCTGAAGATATTTGCAATCTGAATAATCTCGGCCCTGGTACTTACATCGGCTGAGACCTTGATAAGAGCAAGTTCCCTTTCAACTGCATCATCTCCCCCTATATCCGAGACTTTAATCACATCTACAAGTTTATTGAGCTGCTTTGTAACCTGCTCAAGCACATGGTCGTCCCCATGCACTACAATAGTCATCCTGGAAATCTCAGGGTCTTCGGTAACTCCCACAGCCAGGCTGTCAATATTATATCCTCGTCTTGAAAAGAGGGATGAAACTCTGGAAAGAACCCCTGACTTATTTTCCACAAGAACGGCAAGTGTATGCTTCATTAATGTTCCTCCAGGTCAAGGACTTCCTCTGCTGACGGAGAGCTCAAATCTGGCATAGCGCAGGGAGAATCTGCATGTGCTTCAATGTCAAGAATTTCATTAATTGCAGCACCTGCAGGCACCATAGGATAAACATTTGCCTCGCATTCAACAATTACTTCAACAACCGCAGGCCTGCCTGACCTGACAGCTTCCTCGATTGCAGGCCTGACTTCAGAGGGCCTTTCCGCACGCAGCCCAAGCGCTCCGTAAGCTTCTGCCAGTTTCACGAAATCAACACTGCCTTTAATAAAGGTGTGAGAATACCGTTTATCATAGAAGAGTTCCTGCCACTGTCTGACCATTCCGAGATAACCGTTGTTGAGAATAACGGACACAACAGGGATGTCATTCTGAACTACGGTTGCAAGCTCCTGCGAATTCATCTGGAAAGAGCCGTCCCCTGCAATATTAATGACAGTTTTATCCGGCCTTCCAACCTTAGCCCCAATGGCTGCAGGGAAACCGTATCCCATTGTGCCAAGCCCGCCTGAGGTAATAAAAGTACGGGGTTTTCGATATTTGTAATATTGAGCTGCCCACATCTGGTGCTGCCCGACCTCAGTAACTATGATTGCATCTCTGAAGGCTTCGGAAATCTGTTCTATAACGAACTGAGGCATTATGACATTCGGAGAGGTATGCCTGTAGCTTAGTGGGAATTCCTTTTTCCATTGAGCTATTTTTTCAAGCCATGCCCCTGAATTACAACACTGAATATATTTATTTAGGGCCTTAAGAACCTGTTTTGCATCCCCGACAATTGGGATCTGGACTTGCACGTTCTTGGAGATCTCGGCAGGGTCAACATCGATATGGATAACCCTGGCATTGGGAGCAAAGGATTCAAGCTTGCCTGTAACACGGTCATCAAACCTTGCGCCCACGGCAATAATAAGATCGGACTCCTGGATTGCGTAGTTTGCGTATTTGCACCCGTGCATCCCAAGCATTCCCACAGAAAGAGGATGCTCTATGGGGATTGAGCCTATGCCGAGTAGGGTAGTTGTAACAGGTGCATTAAGAGTTTCGGCCAGTTCTATGAGTTCGCTGCTAGCATTGGAACTGATAACCCCGCCACCGGCATAAATAATAGGCATGCAAGATTTTGCAATTTCTTCGGCTGCTCGCTTTATCTGCTGCATATTCCCTTTAAAAGTAGGCTTGTATCCTCTCAACTCTACTTTGTCAGGATAATAGAATTCGATCTCTGCGTTCTGAACGTCCTTTGGAAGGTCAATTAATACCGGGCCAGGCCTTCCGGTAGAAGCAATATGGAAGGCTTCTTTTACAATTCTTGGGAGTTCCTTTGCATCCTGTACAAGGTAGTTGTGCTTGGTAATAGGCTGGGTAATTCCAGTAATATCCGCTTCCTGGAATGCATCATTTCCTATAAGGAAAGTAGGAACCTGCCCTGTTAAGGCTACAATGGGTACTGAGTCCATGTATGCGGTAGCAATGCCTGTTACCAGGTTGGTTGCTCCGGGACCTGAGGTAGATACGCAGACCCCGGTCTTTCCAGTAGCACGGGCGTACCCGTCTGCAGCGTGAGCTGCTGCCTGTTCGTGCCTTACAAGTATGTGGCGCAGATCTGAATCATAAAGTTCGTTATAAAAGGGTATGATCTGCCCTCCCGGATATCCGAAGATGGTGTCAACACCTTCTTTTTCCAGGCACTTTATCAAAGCCCTCGCGCCATTAACTTTTTCTGTTGACCCGGTTGTCATTATTTAACTCCTTCTACTCTTTAAATTTGATTTAACTGAATACTCATCCTGAGATAAGTATAGTCCAGTCAGGGTGTATTTATAATAGATATTTTTATCTCTCACCCGCAATTTTTATCTCAATTTTTTATTTTATTTAAATTTCTTTTTCTTAGAAATTTTGTATCTGTTTTTATCTGTTAAATTTTTGATCTTTTAAATTTCTAAGAAACATCTCAATTTTATAATCTCAATTTTGCAGATACATCATAAACAATCATGTTATATATGCATAAGGGTTTCTTGATTCCAGAAAAGTGAGAATTCGGAGATTTCAAAAATTTCTACAAAAGGAAAAAGAAGAGAGGGCAAAAGCCCTCCTGAGAAACTTTTGAAGTTTCATCCTTCCTGGATATCATTCTACACGGATAAGCCGGTTCATACCGTTCATTACTGCTTCTACGGAAGCCATTATAATGTCGGTTCTGGCCCCGCTTGCAGTAATT
>JBNAKO010000003.1:0-17156 GCA_049706495.1 Methanosarcina sp.
CATTTTATATGTTAAGAATCGATATATATTGACATAGGAATACAAAAAAATCATGCTCAATAATTAAATTGTCATGACACTAGCATGTAATCCATAAGAAAGTATGTCTATAACATCCTCGTTTTTAAGCTTCACGTCTTTCTAATTTTTCTAGTTTTTCTAGTTTTTCAAGTGATTTTAACAGTAATTATGAAAATGCCTAAAATAGGAAAATACACAAAAACGGTCTTGTTTGGCAGATTTGTAAAATTATACCTGTTATGCAGTAAAAGAGAAATTATTAGAAATAGATCAGGCTAAATAAAGTACAGTAACAAGTATAGAATAGTAAGTAGGGCTTTGAGTCCCTATTCTCAAGTCCCTACCTATGATTCAGACCCAAAGATTAAGAGAAACCCATTACTCTTAATCTTCTACACATTAAGACAAAATTATATATATCATGTTCCTTTTGAAATCTTTTTTAAAATTGAATGTTTTAACGGCATTAAATAATTTATTGTTATTATTAATTTGGCGTTAAAATCCTCTACCTAAAAATTATAAATAATTTTTGTAGATTTATAATTTTTACAGACTGTGAAGAACCTTAGATGAAATTGCAATTCCCATACATGTGTCTAATGTAACCGAAGACATGATGCCTATTACTTTTCCTTCCTGCAAGATGGGAGAGCCGCTATCTCCAGGTTCTGGCATATTACTACATTGAAACCCCAGGAAAAGCAAAGAAACCCCGGAATTAACTACTCTACATCTGATAGAATGAATTTCATTAACGAGCATAGCCTGCTCCAATCCACCCGGAGTCTCAAGTTCAGTAATTTCAACAACTGAATCAGAAGGAAGCTCTACAAGAGCCAGATCAAAATCTTTTACTAACTGTGTAACAGTGAGCTTTTTCCCATCGACTAATAGATTATCACCTTCTCCCTGAAATATATGTGCAACTGTGACTATATGAAGCAGTCCGTTAAGCAAAAGGACAGCACCGATTGTACAGCGTTTTCCCCTGTAAAAAAAAGAGCCCCCTGATTTTATCATAAATTCTCATCAACCTGTGGATTTCTCTTAACCTGACCTATGATGATTTTTAGGACCAATATAAGGATGAGTTATGTTTTAACAATATTTAGTATTATAGCCGGGACAGGAAATTCTTGTAACTGAGGATTAGCTTAGCGTTCTATAGAAAAAAAGCCAGAATTAAATTCTCAATCTTTTTCTAGAACAAGTGGTTTTTGGATGAAGTGTATTGTAAAATAAGAGAAGATAGATAGAGAAATTACCTTAATATTTCCACTTTCCGGATTAATGATTTCTGTAATTAAATTGTTTGTCTGGCAAAATAAGAAAATCAAGCTATTAGAAGAGGAAAGGGAGAAAAAAGAGTAAAGAGAGAAAGGAGAGGGTATTGAAGGCCGAAACATCGTAAATTTAGAACAATCATTGACTTAAATATTAATGCAATAAGCTGCCAACTGGCTTCAAGATATATTTTGTAATGGGGATAAGATATGGAAGAATTTACTATTCGCGATGCAAAGAAAACCGATATTCCAGAAATAATATCGCTTTTTTCAAAGGCTTATAAAAATAATTATATTTCGCATGGCGAGATACAATTAGGAATTGCCGATTCCGAAACTATATTGAATCCGGACAGCCTTACTATAAAAAAGAAAGAGCTGGAAACACTATTTGACTCCTCTGAAGCTTTTGTAAGGGTTATACACAGCGATTCAGAACATGATCCAGAACATGATCCAGAAAATAATTCAGAAAATACCCTTGCAGGAGTTGTTATTTCTAATATAGTTTCACAATATCCCTGGAGTAAAAAATATGGAGTTATCAGTGATATTGTGATTGATTCTAATTTCAGGCATATGGGATTGGGCCAAAAACTAGTAAAAGATGCAGAAAATCTTTTGAAAACTTATTCTATCAAGGATATTTTTATAGAAATAAGTAATAAAAATACTATCTCAAAGGCTTTTTTTTCTAAATTAGGATATAAAGCAGTTTCTATAACCGCACACAAACAACTTGACAATCAGTAGTTTAGTGGAATTTATATTTTCAAGAAACGACAGGCAAAAAGTAATTAATAAACTTTGGGAATGAACCAGAAATATCCGGTGAGAAGTTTTCTATTATATAGAAAGAGCTATTTATTATACTATTTGCTATATTTCTATTAATTAGAGAAATATAAGAAAATAAAGAGTCAGGAAACTTCAAATGGATAAAAAGTGGATTTTACTTCTATTTGTGATTCTCGTACTTATGACCGACTCAGCCCTGGGCTTAACTGGTCAAAAATTGCCCGAACAGAGTCCTAAAATTGAAAGCCCTGATGCAGGGTGGGTCTGTATTGAGGATAACTGTTTCTCAGTTGAGATTGCATCAACCCAGGCTCAAAAAGAACATGGGCTCATGAATCGGGAATACCTTGCTCCTAATAGTGGGATGTTATTTGTTTTTAATGATAAAGGAGGTTATAGTTTTTGGATGAAAAATACTCTTATACCTCTGGATATTATCTGGATTGACTCAAATTATGAGATTATTTATATCCAGAAAAATGCGCAGCCCTGTCCTTCAGATTATTATTGCCCGTCTTTTGGCCCAGGAAAAAATGCCAGTTATGTCCTGGAAATAAACGGAGGTTTATCCGATAAATACGGTATAGATGTAGGAGATAGGGTAAATATAAGCTACGGCTCCGATTCAAGTCCGAGGGAGAATTTGCTGAATAAGAAACATTCAGAAATCTATCGTATAATCTGGAAATTTATTGGAGCTTATCAAAATATTTTAGGCAATCTACTATAAAAATGTGGCCTATAAAATTACTTAAAGCATTGCCTGAAAGAAGGTTTTCCTCAATTTTTTAAGAGGGCTCTTCTTTGAAGACAGAGTTTTTTGAAAACAGGGTTTTTTTGGAAACAGGGCTTTTTGAAGACTCAAAAATTTTAAAGATTTTGTTTAACAACATTTAACAATAAGTCATAAAAAAGAGAGTAAAATAATTAGATCATTCAATTATTATTCTAAGTCGTTACCTAAAACTTATTACTGTTTTTTTCCTAAAATTTTTCCTGAAAATATGAATTTTGTTTTTAAATAAAACCAATAACATTTACTTATTTTACCTGTGTATATTATATTATGGCAATAGAAGACATCGTGCTGCTTAAATCAGAACCCCTGACACTGGATTTAATTTTAGTTATCATAATTATGCTTGCATTTGTAATTGTACTTGTGCTGACTATTTTACGCCTGCTAGCTCTTCCACCGTTCTCAAAATTCCAAAAATAAAACTAACTTTTTCCATATAATTAACAACTTTTTAAACATTTATTGGAGGAACTTAATGTTTGATATACCTTATTTTAGACCAAATTAATATTTAAATTCAGAAAATCCAGAAATAAGTTTGATCTTATTCGCTGAAATATCTTATTACGTATATAATCAACTCTGTCCTATAATGAATTAAATATGATGACGTCTCTAATTATTTATGGAAATTTAATATTAAGAGGGATAACTTTGGAAGACGATAGCGGAGAGATGTTTAAATATAAACTTGGAAAATGGGTATTGAGCGTAGATGAATGTGCTTTTATGAATCTCATGGATCTTGGAAAGAATAAATCTATGCGTCAATATCTGATAGAATCTATTGATAACTGGGTAAAAAGAGAAGATCCAATTTTAACAGATCAATTTATTACAGAAATGTGTGATTTCATTAAAAGAGAAAATGAAGAACTCTATGACAATCTGGTAAAGAAATGCGCCTTAAAAGGAATAAGCCTGGGCGAGGGAATATTTGAGGCATTAAGCCTTTTGAACTGCGGAATGGTAAGTCAGATGCAGTGCAGAGAGCTTACTGATGACTTCTCTGACGCCTGAGACTTTCTTAGTAAAGATTGTGATTTAAAAACACTATAAAAATTTATTTTTTTTTGTGAATAAGCCCTAAAATTTGAGTTTTTTAAATTACTTACTCCAACTCACTCCAAAGTCTCAAATTTATGAGTCTGTAAAAAAACAGAAAATAACTAAGTTTGCAACCGGAGTGGGATTTAAGCGTATGAATATTCTAATTCTAATATGTAGTCACTTTTATAAGTAGTCATACAGCTCTTCTTCGCAAACTGGTATAATTTGTTCCCATTTTTCCTTACTAGTAGACATACATATTCCTGCTATTACCAGCGCCCCGATATATTCTTCCAGTGCCAACCCTTGCAGCCCATAGTAATATGCATCATCAAACAATGCAAGTGTCAAATTATAGACTTCTATAGGAACTTCAGCAGTTATGGTTATTTTTGTTTGATTTTTGTTATACAGTCTTCCTATATCAATAACGTCCATAGCCCCTACCCCCATTTTTAATTATCTGGTTGCTTATAACTGTAATATCAGATTTTAGGCTTCGTATTTTTACCAGGAACCCCTTCTGTATTTTATTAGACTTTTATTATGTATTTTTATATATTTTTTATATATTTTTTATATATTTAGTTACATTTTTTTAAGATTTTTATTAAATTACAGCTTACTGAATGTTGATTTCGCTACTCTAAACTTTTTCTCAGTAAGCATGCCCTTGTAAGTATATTGTGATTTTTTAACAATAATGCGAGAAAATTGTAAATTCTGGCATGCTAATTGCTTTAATAAAACTCATAACTTATTTGACAAAAAAAGAGAAAAGAAAAACTCCGAAATAATATGTTATTTTGTATCTGGTATTGCTAATCAAAGAAAATAATTGATTCAATACAACGATAAATTAAGATGCTCCCCCAAGCATTTTTATGTTTTAAATTTTGATTTTTCGAGCAATTACCAGTTAATTACCAATGTATCCTATTTTTATCTTTTATCCTCGTCTTTGTATATTCTGTTTTTCTATTCTCCTCTAATTGCAATTAATTATATTATCTTATTAATATTATAATTAACTAAGCCTAAAAATTGCCGTGGTCGAAAATAACGCTTACCCGAAAATTTTCAAAGCTACTGTATGAATTAATCCGACGATTTTTGTAAAGATGAGTCCTTTATTAAAAACTTAAATTCGTTTATAGAATCGCTTGTAAAAATGAAACATTAAAATTAAAAATGTGTTTGGTTTTAGAATTCAATATATTATAATTCAATATATTATAATTCAATATATGATATATGATAGTTGAAAAAATTCCCCACTCCTCTTTAGAATTGAAAGTTTTTATTTTTTAATTTTTACTGGTCAATTACTTCATTATAATCTCACTTCACTACAATATAATTAGCCTTTTTCGCAGTGTTTTGCCCTACCGCATTTTTAACTGTCAGGGTAACGGTGTATTTTCCTGCCTTTTTGTATTCATGCAAAGGATTCTGATCCTTTGAGGTGACCTTATCTCCAAAGTTCCAATAATAGTAGTATGCGTCCATACTCTTATCGGTAAACTGCACCTTCAATGGAGCTTTTCCGGTTACTGGAGATGCAGTAAAAGCTGCTGCTGGAAGGTAACTGATAGTTCCCATATAGATGTCTGGATTCCCATTTCGATAATCTGTCCATACAGCTTTGTTCTTATATATGGCAGGTATTATCTGATCTGAATTATTGGCAGTATGTATTTGTTGACCGGTAACGAGATCATACATGTAAATATCCCAGTTTCCATTGCGGTTATCCTGCCAGGCTATAGTGTTACCATAAATTACAGGAGCTTGCTGATCGGATTTATTTGTAGTGATCTGAATCTTTTTCTTGGCGGAAATATCGTACATGTAAACATCCCAATTTCCGTTATTATTTTCACTCCAGACTATCCTGTTGCCATAAATTTCAGGCTTGTCAATTAAGCCGATTGAGAAGTCGACTTTATTAATTAGAGTTTGTTTTTTCGTGACAAGATCGTACATGTAAATATTATAGTCTCCACCATTGAATGTGTCAGTGTCGATCCACACTATTATGTTCCCATAGATTGCAGGCGAGACTGCTGATATTATTGTTGGGATTTGGGTTTGCTTTCTAGTGGTAAGATTATACATGTAAAGTTCATGCCAGCTTTCATGATCATTAGCAGCATAATTGTCCCAGACTATTTTGTCGCCATAGATTGCAGGACTGGATGCTCCTCCGTTTGTGGTGATCCGGGTTTGTTTTTTTGTGGAGAGGTCCTGCATGTAAATATCAGAACCTCCATTCCTGCTATCTGCCCATACAACAATATTCCCATAAATAGCAGGGTCTGTCTGGTCTGATAGATTTGTAGTGTGAATTTCCTTCTTATTTGATAGATCCAGTATGTAGATGTCCCAGTTTCCATTGCGAGAATCCTGCCAGACTACGGTATTCCCATAAATAGCAGGATTGGATGCCGTCCCATGATTGGTGACCTGAGTTTCACTGACAGACGCTGATGCTGTAGATGAGATGAGAATTAAAAATAAAACCACAGCTACCGACGCTAAAGCCAGTGAATCCAACTTATTCCTTTTACTCATTTCCTTTCTACTCCCTTAAGAAGTGTTAATTATTACAATGTTTTCCTATTTTATAAGTTTTCTTAAATAGTAATAAATTTTAATAATTTATCAAGATGTAAGGATTTTCAAATTTTATTTATGTAAAAATTATATAGAGAATAAAAATTTTTAAAATAAAAGTTGCAAAAGTGAAAAAATATTAAGAGATAACGGAAAACGCAAAAATCTAAAGCATGTCACTGAGGCCTAAACAAGAAAAAATCAAACTTTCGATAAGGAAGATTTCATCGTAACCGAGAATTATAACCTGAGATTAAGGAGTTTAGGGGTAAAAATGTAGCCAAAGAGTTCTCTTACATGCTCAACAAACTCGTAAATTATGAGGATAAACAAGACAACCTGGGGCTCTATATTACTCCTAAAGGCCAGAGAGTTAGCCCATAATCTTACTGGAAAATCAAAGGAATTGGATTTTGTTAGCCCTGAATTTGGGGTTAAGAGGGTTGATTCCCACGAAATAAGGAAAAAATTTCTGAATATTTCTTATTCTGATTGGAAAAAACTAGGGTTTTCTAAGGGTACTTTACATTACATAAAACAAAACGCCAAGAGCGATAAGCCATTCACTCTTAATGTTCACGTTCTGGAAAGGGTAAATAAGTGGGAATCATTGGTTTCAAGTCAAAGGTAAAATGTGTATGTTTTTACTGTAAAATGTAAAAATGTAAATTTACATGTAAAATTGTAAAACAATATCAGAAGAAATTGTAAATTTACAGTAAAGCAGTAAAACGGCTTAAGGAGAGGCTGTAAAAAAGGTTGTAATATCAATTCATTTACTAAGGAATGTAAAATTAATTGATATAGTTTTTGAAAATAATCAAATCATCCGTTTGAAAAATTGTTGTGCAGCTTTTTTGCTGTAGAAACAAAATTTATTTCACCATGGGTTTATCAATCATTCCTTCTAACCCAATAACCGAATAAGTTTTCTTTAACTCACCCTTTTCGTCACGAAGTTCTACTTTTGTATCAGTATAATATTGAACTTCGATTTCTTGTGTGTACTCCGCGTAATGTTTTGGATCATGTTTTTCCATAACATCCTTAATATAAGGACCATAACAAAAATGACCATTATATCTATCTTTATAATTGATAGCAACTTGACCGGATAATTCTGCTATATATTTAATCTTGGCTTTAAGTACTCCTTTACTTGCTACAAGTTCAAGTACGGCTGATTCACCTGGGTCCAATTCAAAAGACGCTCCGGATTCCGTTCCTAAAGTCTCACTCTTGCTAAAAGAACCACCTACTGAAAATGTCATACCGCATGACATAGATACGTCCTTACCTACCGAACCTGCACCTAAAATATCTACTTCACACGAAATAGTCTGCGAGACTTCAACTTCAATCGACGAAGACCAATTGGTCTCAACAGTCTCCTGAACTTCCTCTGTAATGCTACCATTGAAAGTTGCTCTTCTACTACTGTTGTTAGCAAACGTTTTGCTTGCAATTATGTTAGTTTTTAAATTATTGCTGATGATGATCGCGTCAACAATTCTCACTGTCGTCTGGACTTCATTCCATTTAAACTCATCATACATGGAATCTTTCCAACCTGGAGTCGGATTGTGAAGATATGCAAACCTTGGAGACTTACCCATATAATTCTCAACAGCTTTATTAAGCTTTTCACCTTCAAGACCAAATGATTTTCTTTCTTTATCGGTAATTATATGAGTAGTACTTCCTGAGTACGAAATTTTTGACTCTTCTTTTTTTTACCTGCAACAATATTTAAATTAATTCCCATAATTTCCCACCTTTGTACATTTTTTTAGATTTTAAATGAAGTAAAAGTTCTTATTTTTCACAATTTTTAAAGAATTAATTCTTTAAAAAATCTATATCCACGTTTTGATACTATTTACCCTATTTTTGTTTGCTCGTTTTTAACTGTTTTTTTATGCGTTATTAATAAGGAGCACATATTATATAACTTTTACTAAATATTATATATGTTTCCACAGGTTCTAAAATTAACTTTTAAAATCCTTTATTTTAAGAAGAATTATCTATTACTCATAAAAGCAACATTTTCATCTAGGAAAATTTTTTATTTTGTTGAAATTTTATTAAATTTGATATTAAGCAATTTTTAGTCGTCCATTACTATGCGGTTGATGTCTTCATGATTAATTTTCTAGTGCTGGAAATGCCTTACATTTCGTGCATCAGGCCGTGAACCAAGCGTGATGTTAACCTGCTGAATTGAAAAAAAGGTATAATATGCAACTAAAAAGTGTTTTGGAAATAACATCAACTAACTAATAGTGCACGACCCAATTTTTAGCAAAGACAAATTTCGAAAAGAACAATGTTGTGGATATTTTTCAATTCACAAAAATTTTGGCTTTTTTATTGAAAAACATTATAAAAATTAATTTTTGTCAGGGTAACTCTCAAAAAAGAGGTTATGCATGAACTTTACAAAAATGTACACATTTTATTAATTTAATTTTATAAAATAGAACTAATTTTTGCTAGGTCACTCTTTGAAAAACGGTGCTGCTGTTTTTCTTCAATAGCGTATACTTTTTTTGAATTACCTATTACCCAAAAGTTTAGTGCGAGGGATGGGATTCGAACCCACGAAATCCTTCGATACCAGATCTTAAGTCTGGCGCCTTTGACCTGGCTGGGCGACCCTCGCACATGAAAGATAGTTTTTGTCTTTGGTTCTTTGCTTCTCTTATGTTTCTTTGCTTTTCTTCTTTTCGCTTGGAATTACTTCAACACGTTATTTACTTTATTTACTCAATATGTTGTTTCTCAAACCTGGCAGATTTGACAAGGTTCGGGAATCTTCGCCTATGGAAGAAAAGTTTTTGTTTTGAGCCGCAAAGTTCGGAATGCGGACATGCTTTAAATAAAGTTAAATTATTTAAAGTTTATCTTTAAAATATGGAGATTATATTTCTTGGCACTGGAGTTGCGATCCCTCAGAAGGGTCGAGTACAGTCCGGAGTGCTTGTGAGACTTGAGGAAAAGCCGCTTCTGCTTGATTGTGGAAGCGGAGTGTTAAGCAGGTTTCCTGAGGCTGGGGTTCCGCATACCGATGTGGACACTGTATTGTTATCACACCTTCATCTTGATCACGTATCTGACGTATTACCTCTTTTAAAAGCAAACTGGCTTTCTGGAAAGCCAAATATGAGAATTTACGGGCCTGAGGGGACAGAAGACTGGTTTTCAAAGGTTCTGGATGCTTATGAGTACATTCTTGACGAAGTGGATATAGAGCTGATTGAACTCCTTCCCGGGAAAGAATTTACGCCTGAAGGCTTTGATTGTGAGATTACCTGTACTGCAGGCCAGCACAGCGTCCCGACTCTTGCTTACAGAATAAGTGCTGAAGACGGAGAGGTTGTATACTCCGGAGATACCGAGCCCTGCAGGGAGGTTCTGGATCTTGCGGCCGAAACAGATCTTCTTATTCATGAATGCTCTTTTCCTTCAAGCATAAAAGTTACAAACCATACAACTCCAATTACTCTGGCTGAAATTCTGGAAGAATATAAAAATGAAGTAGGGAGTCTTTGCCTTACACATTTCTATCCGGAGATGCAGGGACATGGAAGAGAGGCTGTAAGCCGTTTGAAAGGGTATTTCGAAGGAGAGGTGATCCTTGCTGAAGATTTAATGAAGCTCGAATTATGATCCTGTAATCCAGAGAATGAGAATCAATAATCCAGATATCTATTTAAATAACCCTTTAAAACTTCAATCTATTAGAATAAAATAACAAAAATAGTAATGAAAAAAAATAATCTACTCGATGGTTAAAAATTTACCTTATAATAAAATGCTCGGGGCTTTAATTGTAAAAGCTCTTAGTTCTTTTAAATTTTTTAAGTTCTTTTAAGTTCTTCTTAAGATCCTTTAAGTTCTTAAGATCTTAAAAAGATCTTATTATCTTCCTATAGAAATCTGGATTTAATGCTGTATTATAAATTATAATCTTAAATTAGAATATTTAAGAAGTTATATTTTAAATCTTCATATTTGGATTTTCGAATATTATTAAGAATAGCTCTTATTAAGAACAACCCTAAAAACAAATCTTAAAAATGATCTTTCATAAAGGTGACTATATGGCAAGAGTGCTTTCAGAAACGGATCTAAGAATTTTGAAAATTGTTGCCCCTGAATGTGAAGGGCTTATTTGTTCAGGCTCAGGGGTGCCTTATCGCTCTATTCTTCCTCCGCTGGCAAATCATTACTCAAAAGATGCATCCGATTTTATGAGAAGAATAAAATCTCTCTCAACATATGACCTTGAATATATTATCAGACTTGTGCTCTCAGGCGAAGAGAGTCTAGGCTGTGTGCCAATTGAATACCTGGGGCTCTTCATAAAATACGTATCCGATAAATTAGGAGAAGAAGTTGCAGCTCAGGTTCGACAGGCTTATCAGAATTTTGAGTGTGACGATTAATGTATTCTACTAATCTTCCTTCTTTCTAAATCTGTCCTAATAAAGATCTCTTAATTATGTATGCTTATCAAGTATATTGGCAGAAAAATGTCCTGGAAAAAATATCTCAATCAAGAATTAATAACTCGAAAATTAATAATTCAAAAATTAAAAGTTAAAAATTTTAAAGTAAAAAATAATAAGTAAAATAAGAAGTAAAAAATTAAAATTTGGTACAGGCAAAAAATTGAAATTAACAAATTGTATAAATTTTGAATAAGCTCTTATGAAACTTTAAGTAATTCCTCATGTTAGTTATTTAAAAAATTATTTAAGTTTTTTAATTGGAGTCTTCTGAGTCTTTATTTCTTATTTTTATTTATTTTTTAACCTGTATTTATTTTTTTACTAATCTATCATTTATACAAATTATCTTAACTTTTAATGTAGAGCTGATCCCAAACTCAAAACTGTTTCTTCAAATTCTGTGCTTCAAATGTCAATAATTCTGCTGATTACGGGATCCGTTTTTCAGAGCTTGCAGAATTAATCAAACAGAAATGGGCTTTGGATAGTTTCTATATTAAATAACTTCATTTTCTGCCATATCTATCTTCAAGTCTTTCAATATCATCTTCGCCAAGATAATCTCCCTGGGCAACTTCAATAAAAACAAGATTTTCATTATCTATATTTCTTATTCTATGGATCTCATTTACAGGAAGATCTACAGAGTCCCCTGGTAGCACTCTGATCTGGCTTTCGCCTTTAGTTACAAGCCCTTTTCCGCTGACTATATACCAGTGCTCTCTTCTATGCGAATGGCGCTGCAGAGAAATCTCTGCTTGAGGAAGGACGACAAGCGTTTTTACTTTATATCCAGGACTTTCTGCAAGCACTTCATAGTAGCCCCAGGGCCTTTTGTCTTCACGCTTACATTTTGCCAGGATTGTTTCATAGACTATTATATAATCGTCTACCATCCTCTCAACTGAAAATCTATTTTCCACACTTTCTCTGCATTTCTTGCGCGATATTGAACTGATCTTTAATACAGCCTCTGCTGCTTCCTCAACATCATTAACAAGAAAACCTGTCTCTCCGTTTGTAATCAATTCCGGCATAGAGCCTCGATTTATTGCAATTACAGGAGTACCGCTCGCCATAGCCTCAATAACCCCTAATCCAAAAGCTTCATTATAATTGATCATATGAAGCAAAGCGTACGCATTTGACAGCAACTCTTTTTTGCGCACAGAATCAATGAGCCCTTCATAAATAATCTGTTCATTGTCGATAAGAGGCTTAATTTCATTTTCAAAATAGACCTGGTCCGGTATAAAGCCAGCTATTCTAAGTATTCTCCCTGATTTTTTTGCAACTTCTATTGCTTCTTTTATACCCTTATCTTTGTCCAGTCGTGAGAGGAAAAGAAGGTAGTCCTGTGGTTTTTCATTAAAAATAAAGCTTTCAATCTCTATCCCATGATGAATAGTAGCAATATAATCGAGCTCGTTACATTTATCAGAATCACTTATAGATACATAATATGTATTTTTGTTATATTTTTTATAGACAGGTAAAATCGTTCTCGAAGAAAAACCATGTAGAGTACTCACCACAGGAGTGTCTACGAGTGAACTATAAGTCAGAGGCGGAAAATCAAAATGGTTGTGTATTATATCAAATTTTTTTGATCTCTCAAAAACTTCTGAGATATGCATACTTTCGTATACCCTTCTATATGTAAGCTTTTTTTCCCCGGTGTATTCCTCATAGGGTATCGGACATACTGCATGGAGTTTGGCCTTAGTATGCGAATCAGCTGTTGCAAATAAGGTTACATCAATACCTCTCTTTATCAGTCCCTCGGTTAATAAGGATACCATTGATTCCCATGGACCATACTTTTTAGGCGGTGTGCTCCAGGCAATTGGAGACAGCATTGCAATTCTTATAGTAATACCCCCAAAATTACCCAAAATTAATTAGATCCCCAGATTTAATTTATTTTCCAAAACTCGATTCTCAGCCTGTACTAAGTAGTGATATTTATTAGTTTACCTTTTATCAGTGTTTACATCTAATCTGACTGCAGTTTAGGCCGATGTTTCATATTATTTGATTAAAATTAATACCTTCACGTTCTAGTAAATCAGATTTTTACAAAAATTATTGAGTAGCTATATAGGGCTACTCAGAAACAGGGTAACTGGTCAGAAACGACATATACTTATTTTAAAGTTTATACCAAAATTCATTACAGTTTTATCCTGACTTCCTTAATATTATCTTAATTTTGTAGTACCTGTTTTTGGGTCAGTTGTAGTTTCGGTTTTTTCCTCAGACCATCTACAAAACTCATCAGGACACTGCACTTCAGGACACTGGTGAATGTAATCAAGTACATCAGACACTTTTGCACTGGCCAATGATACCGACGTATCGGCACTTCCATAATAAATCCGAATTTCATCGTCTACCAGGACCCAGCCACAGGGGAAGACTACATCATTCACGTCCCCACTGCGTTCATACATTTCTCTGGGCCCGAAAACCCAGCCTTCAGACCTGTGAAGGACTTTAGTGGGATCTTCAAGGTCAAGCAGAGCAAGCCCAAGCCTGTAACTTGATTTGGATGTTGTCTGGCGGACTCCGTGATACATAATCAGCCAGCCACCTGGTACCCTAATCGGCTGTGGAGAAAGTCCAATCTTTCTGGCATCCCACCAGCCCCCTTCCCTGGCATATAAAAGAACTTCGTGTTCTCCCCAGTGGATCATGTCAGGAGAATAAGAGATCCAGATGTTTGCTTTTGCCCCTGCCATGCCTGATACAGGTCTGTGCAAAAGAGCCCATTTTCCTTTAAATTTTACAGGGAAAATAGCAGCATCTTTGTTTTCGGGAGGCATTACAGGCCCTATTCGTTCAAAATCATGAAAATCTTTCGTAAAAGCGAGAGAGGCTAGAGGCCCTGAATCTGAAAAAGCCGTATAGGTTACAGCCCATTTTTCTAGCTCATCAATATAAGTTATACGAGGATCTTCAATACCGTAAATTTCTTCAGGATAATTTACAGGGTCAGGAACAAGTGTTGGTTCGCTATCAATAACCCATCCATCAATTCCATTTTTGCTTCTGGCTACTGTAAAGTGAGAAAAACCTCTATGGTCTTCAACACGCACGATTAGCAGCGTTTCCCCATTAACTACGGCAGCCGCAGGGTTAAAAACAGAATTAGCCTGATAAGGCCAATCTTCAACTGTAAGGATGGGATTTCTCCTGTACCTTACAAATAACTCTCCATGGTCTTTCCAGATTACCTGATTTTTCCAGATTACTTCATCCATGTTAGTTTCCTCATTCTACCTGATTTGTTGATAACAGGCCCTTGCGCTTCTCTGAACTTACTTCACTTATTTCATCGCCTATTCTGGCCTGTAATATTGTACCATAGGGTTTATTAGTGTATTTATTCAAACAGCTTAAAGCCATAAGGTAACAAACCACGGATTCTGCCCCCTGGTTGCCGTTCATTCCATCGCAGTTCAGGCCGTCACAGACAGCCCCTGTTGAATAATCATACATAACTGCTTTCAGACGGTTTCTGCCAAGGAAATATTCAAAAGAGGACTTTGCAAGTTCGAGATATTTCTTATCGCGTACAATTTCGTATGCCGAAATATATGCCTGTGTCAGATAGCCTGCTTCTATGGGCTGCTGGTCAAAGATAGGTTTTTCTCCGTTATAGGAGTACCAGCCCTGATTTCCAATTATATCAAAGAAATCCCCTTTCCACTGAACATCAGTAAGAAAATCAAGGGTTGCAAGCCCAACTTTTCTATAACGCCTATCCTTTGTATAATTATATGCGAGTAAAAGAGCTTCACTTAGTTTTGAATTACTGTAGGTAACTGTGGGCTCAAACCAGTTCCAGTCTTCTTTGTGATTAGCCTCATATAAATTAACCAGGGCATCTGCATGTTTTATAAAAATAGATTCCAGAGTATCCTTATTTACAAGTGCATTTATAGATTTGACTGCATCCCTGCGTGAGTTGAATATGGATTCAAATTCATCTGCATCCACACCTGATCTGAGTATTTCATACAAACCGCACATTGTATAGGCCTGTGCCCTTGGATAATTCAAATTCTCCATTTCCAGACTGGATCTACTGACAAGCGTATGAGCTAGTGTCCGTAAATTTTTTGATAAATAGGGACAGCTTACTACATGGCCGAGCCCATAGATAGCACGGCCAAGTGTATCTTCACTGCCTTTTTCATCTAAAAACTCCCTTTTATAACTCATAAAATTATGGAAATGGCCTGTATCTGTCTGTGCATGCTCAAGAAAACTCATGTAAGTGGTTATTAATTTCCAGAATTCGTCAGCCTTTTTCTGACTGTCAATTAATTGTGTTAACGCAACCAGGGCCCTACCCACATCATCAGTACTGTATCCATAATGACGAGCAGGCACCCCAAGATTGCTGTGCTGAATAAGGCCTACATCATCGGTTAGCAGTTTAAGGTAATCCAGTTTAACCTCAGGCAGTTGATTCGGAAGGAACTTGAATCTGTTTTGGATTTTTGGATAGGTACTATAGCTTTTCAAGGCTTTACTGAAGACCAATTTGTACTCTTTACCTACATTTTTCCATGTCATCTTTCTTCCAAATTCATATGCTTTCCTGCGAATTTTATCACACTCTTCTGGATTTTCAATTAAATGTAAGAGAGAATTCTTAAAACCGTCAGTATCACCAAAATCAACAAGCAACCCTTTATTCTCAGCAAGCATTTCCTGTGCATACCAGTATGGAGTTGAGATAATTGCTTTTCCCATACCTATAGCATAGGTTAAAGCTCCGCTTACTATCTGCTCCCTTGAAAGATACGGAGATACATAGATATCGCTCGCAAGAATGTAATTGCATAACTCTTCTTTTTCGACGAATTTATCATGGAATATTACATTCTTCTCAAGTCCGAGCTCAGATACCTTCTTTTGAAGGAAATGTCTGTAAGTTTCTCCCTGTGTCTTTTTAATCGAGGGATGTGTGGCTCCCAGTACAAGATAGACAAGATCAGGATATTGGCTCACAACTCCTGGAAGAGCATCCAGCATGCTTTCAATGCCTTTATTCTGGCTTAGCAGCCCAAAAGTAAGTACAAGCGGAGCTCCTTTAAGCTTCAGTAGCTGTTTATACTTTTCGCAGTTATTGAATGGGCAATCAGGTACTCCGTGAAAAATTACTTCTATTTTATCTTCAGGAGCCTGATAGACATCTTTTAGCATTTCAACTGCTGTCTGGCTCATTACAACTAACTTATCAGAATACTGGATTAATTTTTCAGTAGAAACCCTGTACTCAGGTTCAGGTTCTCGAATTACGGTATGCATTGTAGTTATTACAGGCTTATTTATTGCTGACAAAATAGTAAAGATGTAATCGCCTGCATCTCCCCAAAAAAGACCGAATTCATGTTGAAGACATACCACATCAGCATCAGACTGGTTTATATAATCCGCAGCTTTGTAGTAATCTTCTATTTTATCTTTCTGAATTTGAAAAACAACTTCTTCCGGATAATCATAGGTTTCAGAAGGATCATTTAATGCAATTACTTCACACCTTACATCTCTATGTTCTCCAGAAATCGAATTTAAAAGATCAGAAGTAAATGTAGCTATTCCACATTCTTTAGGAACGTACGTCCCGATAAACAATACTTTCAGTTGATTATTCAATAAATACCCCCAGGTTTTAGTTTTTTACTCCCCATTTCTTACAGTTCTATATAGTTCCCATTACAAACTGTTTTCCACCCGCAAATGGTGTTATTTGTACACTCATATAAAGAGCATGTATTAACAAAGCTTATAAAGGGTTCAAATTAACATAACGTTAATTTATCCAACCTTTAGATTAAAACGGGAAACATATAGTTAAGAATTTATAAAATATAGGTTTCTGTTAGATATTATTTTTTATTAATAATTTTTATTTATTGTCGAATCCCGACAAACTTACAATACCCACCCCATAATGTCTACTTCACCAAAGTGTAGCAACGTAGATTATAAAATACTCATTAAGCTCAATACTAGATTTAATAAATGTATCCAATGCTATTTAATATTATT
>JBNAKO010000004.1:0-11728 GCA_049706495.1 Methanosarcina sp.
AGCCGGAAACCCAGGCTTTTTCTTCTTCATCCCAGTGCCCCGTAACTGCAGTATCGTAATGAGCTGCAGGATAAGTTAGTTCAAGTTCTCTTGGTACGATGCCAAGCGGAGAAGTTAAAATCAGTTCATGGACAAATCTGCGGTGTTTGCCAAGGCTAAGAATAAATTTCTGGTGAGATTGGGAAGTAGAATAGGGTTTTCTGGCCGAGCACGGGAGAAGTAAAAGGATTTCCAGATCTGGGGGAATGTATCTTTCCTGTATACGCTCTGCGAAGCGCACCACTTCGATTCGGGATAAAGCTTCAGAAGTATCCGCAATAAGTTGATTTTGCCGGAATGCAGGCACTCTCTCTTCAAGATAAGAATATTCAAAATCTCCAAGCCTGAGGAGGGCTGTAAGCCAGGGCCTGACTCTACATTGGCCTTCAACATATTCCCTCAATGTACCTGCCCTGATTCTTTCTCTTACAAGGGCAAGTTCCGCTTCAAGGGAGTCCTTATTATGAGCTGTAAGAAATTCGGCCCTCTCAAGTTTAGGAAGCTTCCTGAGTTCGGAAGGTGTTATAGAAGTACATTTTCTGCACCTGCAGGGGAATTCTGCCAGAGAATCGAGATAAAAACTGCCTGAGGATGTTAAATAAATATCCGAATAAGCCGCAAGTTCCGACCTTGTATCATCTAAAATATCAATTCCAAGATAGACTAGCAAAGCTATATTTTCCGGAAGTGCCAGGTTCGGAGCATATAAAGCGGTATCTGGGGAGATTTTATTCTTAATTTTGAGGATAATTTCAAGAAATTTTCGGGCATTATTTTCTAAAATCCCTGCCCCTTCTATTATATATAGGTCAGTTTTAAAAATTTCTCCTTCAGGCCTTAAAAGGGAGCCTGTAGGCCCTTTTACCTTTTCGCTGTCTATATTTTTACTAATAATATCTTCGTTAATTCTAATTTCATTAGCTCTATTTCTGTAGCTTTCATTTTCAATATATTTATTTTCTTCATTTGCTGCAGTTGATTCAGAGCTAAATAATCCGCATTTCTCTCTTAAATCGCTTGAGATAGAAGGAGGGTAAGCTTGATGAGGCAGGATTATGAGTGTTCCGTCTCCTACTTTTTCCCGGATTTTTTTTACTCGCGTGTCAAGCTCTTCCTTAGAGTCAACACTCCAAAAGCTGCCTGCATCTACAATAGGCTCCGGGCTTTCAAAATTTCCAAGTGATGAGACGCTTAATATATATGGGGTTCGAATTTCCGGAGAAAGCAAAAGTTTTCCTATTCTTGCTGCTCCATCTCTTTGTTCTATCTCAAAGTATTGTGTCATATTTGTCCTCTTAGACTTGCCAGCATGTAAAGTTTTGTTCTACGCTTTTTCAGATAGTTTTTACTCTTTTTTATTATTTTTATCCCTTTATAGTTTCCTTTTATTATTTTTCGGTTTTTTCAGGGATTTTTTAAAGCTGAAAAACTTCTTCATCAATAGTTATTCATAAGGCTTCTAATACTGTTTTCCTTAGAGCTTTTCTTGAAGTTATCTTTTAGTAGCTTGTTGAAGGAAGGAGGATGGTATATTCTTATATAATATTAATCTTGATTATGTGCTGCAAATTATCTCTCATATCCTGTCCCAAGAAAGGCAGAAATTTTATTATCCTATTTTTCAAGCTGAGTTTTAATTTGAGGTTTAGAATGGATATAACTGAAGAACTTCGAAAAATTGTTGGCGTTCGGCTATCTGTCTCGCCTTCAGAACTTTACTGTTATTCTTCTGATGCTTCCCAGGTTAAAGGGATGCCTGATTACGTGGTACGCCCGAAAAACACGGATGAAGTAAGCCGCATTGTCAGGCTTGCTTATGAGAATAATATTCCTGTAACTGCAAGGGGAGCTGGTACTGGACTTGCAGGCGGAGCTGTCCCAGTTAGGGGAGGAATCGCGCTTGATATGTCAGGCATGAATAGTATTCTTGAGTTTGATCTTGATAATATTCAGGTAGTTGTAGAACCCGGAATTATTCAGGATTCTCTTAATGAAGCGCTAAAGCCCTACGGATTTTTTTTCCCTCCAAATCCAGGCAGTTCAGCAATGTGTACTATCGGGGGGATGATTGCTTACAATGCCAGCGGAATGCGCTGTGTAAAATACGGCACTACAAGAAATTATGTCCGAGATCTCGAAGTCGTTCTTGCAGACGGGACTATTATCCATACAGGTTCCAAAATGCTGAAATCGGCTGCAGGTTATGATTTAACTCAGCTTATTATAGGTTCGGAAGGCACCCTTGGAATAGTTACAAAAGCAAGTCTGAAAATTGCTCCTCTCCCAAAAACCCGTAAACTTGTTATTGCATCTTTTGAAAATGCAGAACTTGCAGGGCAGGCTGTCGTAAAAACTTTTTCAAACGGAGTTATTCCTTCAGCCTGCGAAATTCTGGACAGGGTTTCCCTGCAGGTCCTTAAAAGATATGACCCGAAGCTTGTGCTTCCTGCAGAAGGGGACGTCCTACTTTTTGAAGTAGACGGCACTGAAAATTCGGCGCGTGAGGCCGCAGAACAGATAATACAGGTCTGTTCGCCTCTGGCTCTTTCCATAAAACTAGCAGAAAGCGAAAAAGAGATGGCAGACATCTGGGCGGCAAGAAAACTTGTAGGAGCAGCAGTTTCTCGTCTGGACCCAACAAAAACCCGAATCTATGTAGGAGAGGATGTCGGAGTCCCTATAAAACAGATTCCAGAGCTTCTCAAAAGAGTACAGGAGATTTCTGAGAAATTTTCCCTTCCTGCCATGAAATACGGACACATAGGGGATGGAAACCTTCATCTTGCGCTTTTTATTGATGTTCTTAATCAGGATGAATGGGAGCGTTTGAATCAGGCTGCGGATCTGGTCCATAAGACAGCAATTGAGCTCGGAGGCACTGTCAGTTCCGAACATGGGGTCGGGGCAGCCAGAGCTGAATATATGAAAATGCAATGGGGCCCGGCTCTTGAAGTAATGCGCGCAATTAAAAAAGCTCTTGACCGGAAGGGTATTTTGAATCCGGGCAAACTGGGGTTGTGAAAACCTTGAAAAACGAAGAAATAAAGGAAATCAAAGTAAACGAGAGTGGGAAAGAGGAAGTTAATCAGAAAGCGATTAATAAAAAAGAAATTAAGAAAACGGAAATTGAGAAAATAGAAATGTCAGAAAAATCAGATAAAAAAGAAGTTAAGAATGAAATCAACAAAAAAGATGGGGAAGAAGGCAAAGAAGGAGTTTTTGAAATTGACCGCAGGTCAGTATATAAGTGTGTACAGTGCGGAACCTGCCGCTCAGTCTGCCCTGTTTTTGATGTTGTAGGCTGGGAATCTGCCAATACACGTGGCCGCATGTTAATAATCAAAAGCCTGCTTGAAGGCAGATCTCCTTCCGAAGATGTACTTTCAAGTCTGGCCTCATGTACGACCTGTGGAATTTGTGCCGTCAAATGTCCTGCAGGAGCAAATCCCCCTGAAGTCGTTGAAGCTGCCCGCACTCAGCTTGTAAAATGCGGGGTTACAACCGAAGCTCAGGAAAAATTGAAATCTGCAATTTTAACCTGCGGAAACTCCTTTGGGGAATCCAAAGGTCGTATGCACTGGCTCTCTGACAGCGAACGCATAAACCTGCCCCAAAAGTCAGATTATGTCTATTTTGTAGGCTGTTTTGATTCTTACCGCTACCCTGAGTTTGCGAAAAAAACCTTTCAAGTTTTGCAGAATTTCGGAGTAACCCTGCTGCCTGACGAGCAGTGCTGCGCTTCTCCTCTGCTGCGTACAGGCTTTAAAGAAGAAGCCGAAAAAATTATGCAGCGTAACCTTGAACAGATAAAAGATATAGGGGCCCACACTATAATTACAAGTTGCGCCGGCTGCTATACAACTCTGAAGAACAACTACCCTGAAGAACTCAATGTTATAAGCCTGCCCGAATTTCTCGCTGAACATCTGGATGCTCTCAATTTGAAAAAGCTTGACCTTACAGTTACCTATCATGACCCCTGCCATCTAGGAAGGCACAATAAAATCTATGAAGCTCCAAGAAAAGTTATCCAGGCTATCTGCACTCTGAAGGAAATGAAAAATATTAAAGAAAACTCCAGGTGCTGCGGAGGCGGGGGCGGAGTTAGAATAGGTTATCCTGATATTTCGCTTGAGCTTGCCAAAAACAGGCTTCAGGATATTCCGGAAGGTATAGATTACATTGTTACTTCATGCCCTCTCTGTGTAAGGAACCTCAGGGACGCAAGTGAGGCTATTGAAGTTATAGATATTGTAGAGCTTGTGGCGATGGCTATGCAATGAGAATTTAACTTGTATATTATTTGCAGCTTTATAATCAATATTAATTCTAAGGCAATTTGGCGGCCTCGAATTAATAATTCAAATTTTCCCGAGTTATTTTATTTCAGGAAAATCTAATTTTTTGAGAAATTTGTATTTAACTTTCTTACTTCTAACTATGATTTTAGTTTCAACTTTTAGTTTTTAATTTTTAGTTTCTATCTTTGATTTTTTTAATTTTTAATTTTTAGTCTCCATGTAATTCTTTTATTGATGATATTTTTCCATTATATTTTAAAAATAAATTTTTAGCAGTACATTTTTATTTTCTGAAAGCGAATTTTATCTACTAGATGGCAAATAGATACATTTAATTTTAAACCTGGGCTGGAGACTAGATTTTGAATTGTAGACCAATAACTATTCGGAATGTTTCACCTGAGACTTTCAATTGTATGAAAAAAAAGCTTCAGAATTATGGCATAGGTGTTCCACCTGGAAATAGAGGAGAATTATCCGGGAAAGGGATAACTGCAAGTTTTGAGTGGGATGGAAAATCCAATCTTACAATTATAATAACTGAAAAGCCTTTTTTACTCAGTTGTGAGATTGCAGCTCAGAAAATAAGAGGTTTTGTAAAAGAGTGCAACAGGCCCTGAAAAAGCGATTGAACAATTCCAAATTTAACATTTTTTAATTCGGATTAAAGAAGACCAGAATCTACTTGGATATACTGATCCTGAAGAAGGAATAAAATAATCCAAATTTTATTTACAGCCATTAAATAATCCTTTAAAACTCGGGATGAAATGATGAATGAAAGAAAACTGGATACTGAAGGATGTCAGGGATTTAAACTTAAAAACGTAAACCCTGAAGTTTTTTCATGTATTAGAAAAAAACTTCAAAATTATGGAATTGAGTTTTCAGCCGGAAATTCAGGCACTTTTGAAGGAAAAGGAATAATTGGTTATTTCAACTGGGACGGTCAGGCAGATCTTATAATTAAGATTAAAGAAAGGCCTTTAGATACATATTGCGGGCAGGTCAGCGGAAAATTCAGGACTTGTCTGCGTGAATGCCTGGGATATTAATAAGAAAACAATGAAAAACCTAAAATAAATCCCGATATTAGCTGCTCAGTAATCATAAGTCGGTTAAAGATAAAATAGATATATTATATCTTAAAAATAAGTTTAAAAATAAATAATTAAATTTACAGCTTTTTAGCTTGCTGCATTTTCAATTACGGTTTTTTTGTCTCTCTTTTCTTCCTATCAAGCAGTTATGAGCATTTCCTACAAGGTCAAGCCTCCCTGTCTTTTCCAGGGCTTCGTATACAAGCTCATAGTTTGCAGGGTTTCTGTAATGCATAAGAGCTCTTTGCATAGCTTTTTCTTTTTTGTCCTTTGCAGCGTAGATTTTTTTGCAGGTAAAAGGATTAAGTCCTGTATAATACATGCAAGTCGATAGAGTCATTGGAGTTGGAGTAAAATCCTGTACCTGCTCTGTGTAACCTCCGTGATCCCTAACATACTCTGCCATCTCAATCATATCTTCAAGAGTACAGCCCGGATGGCCTGACATCAGATAATTTACAATATATTGTTCTTTGCCAGACTTTTTATTGAGAGAAGCAAATTTCTGGGCAAATTTTTCATATGTTTTCTTATCAGGTTTACACATTGAGTCAGTCACTCTTTTTGAAAAATGCTCGGGAGCAATTCTCAATTGTCCGCTAATATGATGAGTGCATAAGTCTTTCAAATAATATTCATCTTCAAGAGCAAGGTCAAAACGAACCCCATACCCTGTAAAAACATGTTTAACTCCTGGAAGTTCCCGAAGGCGTTTCATAAGCTCAAGTAATTTTTTATGGCTTGTATCAAGAGCGGGGCAGACTTGTGGGTAAAGGCAGGATTTATCAAGGCAGGCTCCTTTCTTTGCCCAGGTCTTACATTCCATTCCATACATATTTGCACTTGGCCCGCCAACTCCATTGATGACTCCCTTAAAGTCCGGCTTTTCGGTAAGCTTTTTTGCTTCACGCAGGACCGATTCGATGCTGCGGCTTGAAATCATGCGCCCCTGATGCTGTGTAATTGCACAAAACGCACAGCCTCCAAAGCAGCCCCTATGCGTTGTCAGGGAAAATTTTACCATCTCAAGGGCAGGGACAGGTTCTGTATACGAGGGATGAGCTTCGCCTGTAAAAGGTAGTTCGTATACATGATCCATTCCAGCTTCTCTCAGCAGCCTCATAGGCCTGTTCTGTACAATAACTGTTTTTGGATGAGGCTGAACAATTCCTTTCCCGGTAACAGGATTCTGCTCCATAAAATAAAGCCGGAAAGCCTTTGCAAAAGATGTTTTATCTTGAGAAACCTCTGAATAAGAAGGAATTTCTATATAATTCTTGAAGAAATCAGTTGTTTTTTCAGATGTTATATTTTCGTATTCTTCTTTCTCGAATTGCTTTTTCTTATATTGTTCCTCTTTTTTCGATTCTGGCAGCACTTTTTTATCTTTCTGATCTCCATTTTTCTCTTTTGGGTCAGCCTGGGGAGAATGCTTCTTATCCGTAAGTTTTTCTTTATCTTCTCCGGGAAATATTGTTTCCTTTATTTCTTTGAGCTCTTTCCAGGCTTTAACTTCCATTTTCCAGACTGTACCAGGGATATCTCTGATCTCTTTAATTTTTTCTCCTGCGCGCATTCTGCTTGCAAGCTCCACAACTTGAAGCTCTCCCATGCCGTAAACGATAAGATCTGCTGGCGCATCAGCGAGAATGGATTGCCGGACTTTGTCTGAAAGGTAATCATAATGTGCAAAACGCCGAAGAGAAGCTTCTATCCCACCAAGCACAATTGGTACATCAGGATAAACCTCTTTTATTCTGTTTGAGTAAATAATAACTGCACGATTGGGGCGCATTCCGGCTTTGCCGCCTGGAGAATAAACATCTTTATTGCGCGGTTTTAATCCCGGAGTAAGGTTGCTGACCATAGAGTCGGTATTTCCGGCACTTACAGAAAAGAAAAGTCTTGGTTTTCCAAGTTTTTTGAAATCTTCGGGGTTATCCCATCTGGGCTGAGCAATAATTCCGACTCTAAAACCAGCGTCCTCAAGAACCCTTCCAATGATTGCTGTCCCAAAACTGGAGTGGTCTACATAAGCATCCCCGCTGACAAGAATAATATCAAGCTCGTTCCATCCTCGAGCTTTAGCCTCTTCTAGAGTCATCGGAAGAAATTTTGATAGGGGAATATGTAAAGAAATAGAGTTTTTTGAATTTTTTCCTTTCTTTTCTCTTTTCTTTCCCTTTTGTCCTCTCTTTTCTTCCTCTTTTTCTCCAGTTTCGTTAACTTTACCTTTTAGCATAATTTATTTCCAGGACTTTTGTCATCCTTTTCCATTAAACAGGATTACTGAATAGACCCATTAAGTCGATAAGAAAGTCTAAAACTCATTTTTACTAAATTTTGAGTTTTCTCTAGTATGGAACGTTTTAATCTGTTTTAGGCTTAAAAATATCTCTGTCTTAAGAGTGTACTTTTTATTATCTTATTCTCCCATCATCATCTTCAACATTCTATACGAGGCTATAATTTGATTATTTCCATCTCTATCTGCAGGAGCCCCATGCCCGGAGTACAGAGTTTTTACATCTAATTTTGTAAGTTTTTCGATTGAGTCAGGCATCTTTTCAGGTTCCGAGCCTTCAAAATCCATTCTTCCGAAACCTCCGCCCGAAAATACAGTATCCCCTGAAAAAAGGCTTTTAGAAACGGATTCATACAGGCAGATACTTCCTCTTGAGTGTCCGGGAGTGTGGATTACTTCCAGATATTCTCCATTTCCTATGTCAATTTTATCCCCTTCTTCATATATAATCGTAGGTTTAGCTACAGGAGCTCGATCTCCGAAAAGTATCGATACACTCAAATATTCGTCATTTACTCCTTCGAGGTCAGCTTTATGAATTCCTATTTTTGCCCCACTCTTTTCTGCAATTGCTGCTGCGGCAGCGGTATGATCATAATGACAGTGCGTCAGGATAATCAGTTCAAGATCTGTTATTTTAATGTATTTTTCTATCTGTTTAATTATTAAATCGCTATTCATCCCTGCATCTATCAGAATTTTTCTATTTACCAGATAAACGCTGGAATCATACGCTGTTGGACAAATATATTGGACTTCCATGATTTTTCCCTGCTCCTAGGATATTTAATTGCTCTTTAATCATTTTTTATTATTTTATATCATCTCTAATATTTTCCGTATTATCTTTGCTATTTTCGCATTATTTTCATATAATTTGGAGGTTCTTTCTCTTGAATACAAGCATCCGTAGTTTTATTTATTGAAAATCAGAGCTTGAAAACCTTGCACGCGTTTTCTGTAGTTATTTTAGCTATCTCTGCAGGCTCAATCTCCTTAATTCTGGCAAGTACAGGGAGTGAATCTACTATAAATGCAGGTTCGTTCCTACCCTTGCGTGAGGAAAGAAAAGGGCTATCAGTTTCTAAAAGCAGATTTTCGAGTGGGACTTCAGCTCCAAGTTTCTTGTGATGTTCGGAAAAACAAACAAGAGTAGCCAGAGAAATATAACAACCGGCATCTACAATTTTATTCATTGTCTCAACAGAGCCGCTATAACAGTGATAAATAACAGTGTCCACATCTTTAACAAGCTCGAGAACCTCAGCTTCAGCCATCCGGGCATGTACTACAAGCGGTTTTTCAAAGTTTTTCGCAAGCTCAATCATTTTTTTAAATGCCTCTGTCTGCTTTTCCCTCTCTTTGCTTGTTTTGCAGTCCTGAAAGTCCAGACCGGCTTCTCCAATGGCTACAGCTTTTTCAGCATTAGCTTCTATTTGAATAAGGATTTCATTCACCTGTTTGGGGTTGCCTTCTCTTCCAATATCAGGACTCAGGCCAAGGGCAGCATGAATATCCTGATATTTTGCTGCAAGCTCAAGGCTTACAAGGTTGCCTTTCAGGGAAATTCCGGAATTTATCATTCCAACAACTCCAGCTTCTCTGGCTCGGAAAATAGTTTCTTCCCTATCACGATTGAATTTAGGGAAATCAAGATGACAATGAGAATCAATAATTGGATAAGGCATGGATCTGTATTCCATCTCATTTTATTTTACTTTTTATACATGCCTGATGAAATACAAACCCAAAAAAAGAATAAGAGGACCTTATTCAATTTCTTATTTTTTCAGTTTTTTATATTTTGTTTTTTTAAGTAGAAGATTTCATTTCTCAAGCAACTACGTTGCCGATTTCTTGTTTTTTATAAGGTTTTTCTTCTTTTTTATACAGAAGGTTCATGGCATTTACAAGGGCTTCTACAGAGGCCATAACTATATCCGGATTTGCGGATCTTGCAGTTACGATTCTTCCTTTTTCGTTTTCAAGGCCTATATATACGTCAGCAAGGGCATCTGCTCCGCCTGTGATTGCATCTATTCTAAACTCTTGAAGTTTGAAATGATTGGTTTCTCCAAGAATGTCTCTTACTGCATTAAGGGCAGCATCTACAGGGCCAACCCCAGTTTTTGCAGCAATTACTTCTTTGCCTTCAATACTTGCCTTAACAACTGCTGTGGGTGTCAGGATGTTTCCTGTCATTACAGATACTTCTTTGAGCTTGATCAGTTCTTCTTCAGAACTTGCTTTCCCAAGAACTGCAGAAGCAACAGCATATAGGTCTGCATCAGTAATTTGTTTGCCTTTGTTTGCAATCTCCTTTATTCTGGATATAATTTCATCAAGCTGCTTGTCGTTAGTTATTATGCCTGCAGATTCAAGAGATTGCTTGACTGCATGTTTACCTGTGTGTTTTCCCAGAACAATGCGCCTTTTATGCCCAACCATTTCCGGAGTCATAATTCCAGGCTCGAAGGTATCAGATTTTTCAAGGACGCCCTGACTGTGAATTCCGGATTCGTGAGAAAAGGCATTCTGGCCAACGACTGGCGTGTTTGGAGGAAGCCTGACTCCAGTATAGTTTTCAACCATTTTCGAGGTTTCGACAAGGTATTCGGTCTTGATATTGGTTTTTGCTCCGTACATGGCCTTAAGGCTCATGACGGTCTGGGAAAGGTCAGCATTTCCTGCTCTTTCTCCTATGCCGTTTATCGTGACCTGAACCTGAGAAGCTCCTGCTTCTATTGCCATAATACTGTTTGCCACTGCAAGCCCGAAATCATTGTGACAATGCACATCGATTGGAATTGTTATTTCAGCCGCAATATCCTGTATCTGCCTGTACATTGCGGACGGAACCATAACTCCAACAGTATCCGGTACATTAATGATATCACACCCTGCTTCCTGGACCGCCTTGAAGACCTCTATTAGATATTCAGGTTGAGTCCTTGTAGCGTCCATTGCAGAAAACATGCATTTTGCCCCATGGTCTTTGATGTACTGCACAGCTTCCACGGCCAGTTGAATAACTTCTTCCTGGCTTTTCTTAATGGTATAAATCCGCTGTACATCCGAGGTAGGGACGAAAGTATGCACTAGGCCAACGTCGCTATCAAAACAGGCATCGATATCTTTTTTCAGGACACGAGCAAGCCCGCAAACTACTGAATCAAGTCCAGCATTAGAAATCGATTTTACGGATTCTTTATCTCCTTCTGAAGAGATTGGAAATCCAGCTTCTATTATGTCTACCCCAAGTTTGTCAAGTTGATGCGCAATGTCCAGCTTCTGGATAGAAGTTAGAGATACACCAGGGGTTTGTTCTCCGTCACGTAGTGTGGTGTCAAAAACAGTAACCGTTTTATTCTGCATGGGTTCGATGTAAAAATCGATCCCTTCTTTCAGTTCTTACATTCATGGTAATCATCTACATGAATGTAGATATCTAGTATATAAATGGCATGCATAACTCTGAATATTTTAAAAATCTTTTATTTTTACTATTCCTCAAGGGAAAACTATTTATATCAAATAGACCCTTCTAGGGTTGCTTCTCAAGGTGTAACACACCATCTGAGAAATAAAAACGGAACTTGAAAAACGGTGTTCGAAAAACAGAACTAATGGGTACCAAAAAACGAAATCTAAGAAAAACGGTATCAGAAGGTACCTGGTCCTTTGTTTTATTACAAGGGTAAAAAACGGACAAAAGATAAGGATTCGAAAGGAAAACTCCTTTGAAATCTTTAATCTGTCAATTTCCATCTTTCAGATTCATTTAAACTCCTGCGAAGGAGAAGTTTTATATACTAGAAATACCTAGTATATTGTCCTCTCAAAACCCAATTTGTTGAGGGGAATAATACAAAGCTTTATATACAAGAAACATCTTGTATGTATCCCTCACACAACTCAAATGTGTTGAGGAGAGCTAAATTCAATTAATCTCTTTCATCTTTTAATGGAGACAGAAGTTGTTT
>JBNAKO010000005.1:0-24219 GCA_049706495.1 Methanosarcina sp.
AGGCATTAAAACCCTTCCTGTAAGTCTTGGGGCTCAGAAAACACGCAATCTTCTTACTGCAATGCATATGTTCTCGCATATGATACTTGGAATTGCACTCATTCATGGTATAATTGCCTTTGAGCCTCTGATTATTCTTTACAGTTTTATTTGTGGATTATTATGTATTCAGAACTGTACGCAAACCAGTGAAGAAGAGTTTCCCTTCCAAAAAGTTGAGCGCACTATTCTTGTTGATGGGGAATCGACTTCCATTGTGGGACTGAGAATGATTGCAAACTCCCTCCTCACATAAAAAAAGAATTTTATAAAAAGTTTAAAAATTTTAAACGTAAAAACTATACTCTACAAGAAATACATAACATTAACAAAAATAACTAATAAATATTTTTAGAATAACTAATCGAATATTGTTGACTTAGAAGTGATAATTAAAAATTCCAATTTTAACTTTATAAGTTTTAGATTCTTATTGGAATTTTTCCGCAACTTTAAATACATATTAGAACACTTTTTTGATTATTTATTAGAGCGTTTTGATTTCAATCGCGTTGTCTTTATAATGTTTAAAAAGATCTTCCCCCCATTTCAATGAGGTAGAATCAAAACCTACTAGGTCACTTCTGGGATCAAAAGTCCCGTTTTTGAAAAATAGGGAAAGCGAGACAAAACGGTCTGTCACAACAAAGGCAACTTTTGCGTTATCATACACATGCAGGCTTGTATGTTTATATTTGAGAAATTCCTCGATTTCAGCACTGTGTTCGCTTTTTACTTTAAAAAACACATTGGGAGTAAGAATTATAGAAGCTGGGATTCCTTTTCGAGCCATTTCAAGAAACATTGTAGGATAGCTTGGAAGGAATATGGAAGAAAAACCCATAAAAGTATTGGAAGACATCACATTTTCAAGAAAAGATTTATGAGTATCGTAGATGTGCTCATGTTCGTCTTTTAAAACTTTGCATTCCTTTAGTTCCTGAATTCTCCTTAATAATATATCAGGAATTGCAGAGAGATCGTGATCCCTCCAGAAATCTTCATTTGCTTCTATAGCTGTAAGAGTATCCAGAAAGGGTTTATAATAAACAGCCGAAACTTTCCCGAGAGAAGTTAACCGATACATTCCATCCTGCCTGACAATCATATTTGCACTTTCCATTTCTTTCAGGCGAGGCAAAATCTCAGGTGATCTCACATCAAAGTAATCTTTAATATCGGAAAGAGTCTTAGGACTTTCCTCGAGTAAGAATAAAATGTCTTTCCTTTTTTCAGAAAATGTGAGAATACTTAAAAGTCCGCTGGATTTCACTTTTTATCAACCCATTATTATAATTATTTTTGAATTCGTTCATTCTTTAGTTCAATGATTCAGTTCTCTCGTTGATTTCCAGTAACCAAACCTTAAGTTTTTTTATCTTTTCATTTTTTATTTTGATTTAAGGTGAGCCTGGTATCTCGATGATATAATATTGTTAAAGTGCTATAAGAATTCAATCTATATTATCTTTTTCAAAAGTAGATTCGATTATTAATAATTTTTTCTATTGTACAATATTAACGTGTACGAATTGCTTTGAAAAAAGAAAATTGTATTTCAAAACAAAGTCTTTAGCCCAAGAAAATATTATCTGTCAATAATAGAAAATTATTTTACTGGTATTCAGATTTGAACTAAATATCCTAAAAATACCAGACAGATCATATTTAATAAATTTAGATCAAAATCGCTTTCAATTTGGAAATAATTAAAAAAGTGAGAAAGCTTTTTATAATTTATTTTATTAAAAATAATCTTAAATATATTTTGAAAGTATGTACTGTTTTATATATAGATTAAATGATTAATCTTAAGGTATTTTATATACAACAAATAAAATAAAATCTATAAGTATTTATTTTAACTTTGCCTCAAATTATAATATTTACTAATAAATTATCATAAATTTTCCTATATTTTTCTTGTATCTTCTTTTTTTCATTTAACCAAAATTCTAATTATTATCTATTTAGCAATATAATTAATACGTAATATAGATGGGTTAATAAATAATTAATACAATTTTTAATAAATTTAAATTTTAAATAAAATTGAAGCATTTAACTTGTTTATCCTGTATTTTCAGTCTGAATTCTAAGTTTTTTTAAAAATCGAAAAAATATATATCTATTGTGATAATATCTCACTTTTACTCTTATTTTTGTTAATTTACAAAAACAGGAATTTTTTCCTGCCTTATAAGGCAGGGATTATATTTTTAATTCCTTTTATTTTGGAATATTTTTAATGCAGGAAGTGGCGCATACCTGTAAAAATCATAGAAACTCCAAGTCTATTTGCAGTACTGATAACTTCTTCATCACGAATTGATCCACCTGGAGATACTATATAACGAATATTACTTTCTGCTGCATGAACTATGCTATCATCAAATGGGAAAAATGCGTCTGACACCATTACACATTCCGGCATTACTTTCTGACAGTATTCCTTAAAAGGAATAGCAGGCTTTTCTCTTTCGTAAATAACTTTCAGATTTTCAACAGCCTTTGTTGCTGCGAGTTTCCGAATCGAATCAACCCTATTTGGTTGGCCTGCTCCCATTGCGAGAACCATATAAAACCCTGGTTCGTATTCATAAGCAAGGATTACTGCATTGGATTTAGTTGCTTTACATGCCTTAATGCAAAACTCCGAAAGTTCACGCTTGTTTTCCGGATACGGAAGCTCTGTTACAGATTCCCATTTCTCATATATTCCTATATCACGGCTCTGCTTGAGCATACCTCCGATGATATACTTATATGTATATTCTGTTCCAAAAGGTTCTCTCAGTTTCGGAAGTTTCAAAAGTCTTAAGTTTTCACTTTTATTTTTCAAATATTCGAGAGCATCGGGTTTGAAATCCGGAGCAAGAATAATCTCTATGAATTTTCCATTTAAAAAAGTAGCAGCTTCAAGATCAAAGGTTTCATTAGTACAAATTATACTTCCATAAGCTGAAATAGGGTCTCCGTCCCACGCTGCCTGGAGAGCCTGTAAAAGTGTGCTCCCGGTTGCAAGCCCGCATGGGTTGTTATGTTTTACTATAGCTACTGCAGGAGAGGTATTCCCAAGCTCTTTGACCGTTTGAAGGGCATTATCGGCGTCCACATAATTATTATAAGAAAGTTCTTTCCCATGCAGTTGAGAGGCTTTTGCCAGTGTAGGGCCGTCTATATTCGTGTCCTTATAAAAATAAGCTTCCTGATGCCAGTTTTCTCCATAGCGGAGTTTGACCCCGTCTGTAAATTTCATGCGCAGGACTTCTTCTCTAAGCAGAGTTTTACTCAGATAAGAGTCAATAGCCGCATCATAATCTGCAGTATGTCTGAAAGCCTTAACTGCCAGGGCAGCTCGAGTCGAGTCTGAAATTATCCCACTTGAGCGTAATTCTTTCAGGACATGCCCGTAATCTGCAGGGTCGGACAATACTGTTACGGAACGGTAATTCTTAGCAGCGGAACGAAGAAGAGTAGGACCTCCAATATCTATATTTTCAATCGCTTCTTCAAGTTCCACACCTTCTCTTGAAACCGTTACCTCAAATGGGTAAAGGTTTACAGCTACCATATCAATTAGCGAAATATCTTCTTTTACAGCCTCTGCCATTTGCTCCTGGCTGTCTCGCAAGCACAAAAGCCCGCCGTGAATTCTGGGGTGGAGAGTTTTTACCCTTCCTCCCATCATTTCCGGACACCCTGTAACTTCCGAAACATCGGTAACTTCAATGCCTGAATCTCGAAGGATTTTGGCTGTTCCGCCTGTTGAAATTATCTTCACGCCAAGTAATTCAAGCCCGCGTGCTAATTCTACAATTCCTGTCTTATCTGAGACGCTGAGCAATGCCCTTTTTACCAAAAAATCACCAATATAATTGGTTTAAAAATTATTAGCTATAAAACTTATGGTGCGCGTATTATTATATTAAACAGAAAGTTCTTCCGATAAAATCGGATTTGAATTTAAAAAATTCAAATTTCTGTCAATATCTATCTTATTTTGGGAAAATATAATTAGTTAGATGCGATTTTTTGTTTGATTGTTAGAAATAAAATCTTTTAAGCTGCTTTTTGTGTTTGTTTTCTGTATTTATAACTTTTTTGTATTTTTACGTCAGGCAAATTTTCAAAAACACAATCTAAAAATAAAGCTCAAATGACATGTTAAATAACATGCATACTACTAATAATAGGGGATAGAAAGGGTAAAAAGTACTCGTATTGCTTACACTTATTTTTTAGGAAATAAATTTTCAGAAGGGGAAGAATATGGAAAAAACTTATGATATCATAATTATTGGAACAGGGACCGCAGGGAGGACTTTAGCTGGAAAAATTGCACGTTCCGGGCTTAAAACTGCTATTATTGACTCAAGAGAATATGGGGGAACATGCCCATTGAGAGGGTGTGATCCTAAAAAAGTACTCTCAACTATTTCCGACATCACAGATTGGAATAACAGGCTTATAGGGAAAGGAGCAGGCATAAAGAGCCCTTCAGAAATCGATTGGCCCTCCCTTATAAAATTTAAAAGGACATTTACTGAGGAATACCCCCAAAGTGTTGAGAATTATCTTGCTGAGATAGGAGTCGATAAATATCATGGCAAGGCAAGTTTTGAAAATCAGAGAACCATAATTGTTGGAAAAGACAGGCTTATTGGAAAGTATATTTTCCTTGGCACAGGTTCAAAGCCAAGAAAACTTTCCATTCCAGGGGAAGAATTTGTTACTACAAGTGAAGGCTTTATGGAGATTGAAAAGCTTCCTCAAAAAATTATTTTTATAGGAGGTGGCTATATTTCCTTCGAATTTGCCCATATTGCAAGAAGGGCAGGTTCAAAAGTCACTATTTTGCATAGAAGCAAAAATTTACTTGGTTTTTTTGATTCTCAAATGGTAAATCTGCTTGTTAAGGCCTCTGAAGCTGCAGGAATTAAGGTTCTTACAAATAAACCCGTAACTGCGATTAAAAAAGAGGCTGATGGGTTTCTGGTCAAAACCGAATTTAAATCGGAAACCGGAACTGAGATCCAGGAATTTAGGGCAGATCTGGTAGTTCACGGCGCAGGCCGGGTGCCTGATATAAAGGATTTGCAGCTTGATAAAGCAGGAGTAGAAATTGAAAAAGGTGCTATTCGTGTTAATAAATATATGCAGACTTCAAACCCCTATATCTATGCAGGTGGAGATTGCGTCTCAGAGGGTATGCAGCTAACCCCTGTTGCAATTCATCAGGCGCAGGTTGCTGCAGCTAATATCCTTAAGGCAGGCAGTACTGAGGCTGATTATAGCGGCATCCCGAGCGCAGTTTTCACAATTCCCTCTTTAGCTTCTGTAAGTATAAATGGCCCTGAAAATAGCGAACTCAACAATGCCAACAGTGATAGGTATAAGGTGATTTTTCATGACCGAAGCAACTGGAAAACTACGCAAAGGGCAGGACTGGAATATGCAGCCTCTAAAATAATTATTGACGAGTTGGAAGACAGACTTTTAGGAGCCCATATACTGGGCCCAAATGCCGAGGAGGTTATCAATATTTTTGCCGCGATAATACGGTTAGGGCTTAAGGCATCAGATATTAAAAAGTTAATTTTTTCCTACCCTACCGTTAGCTCGGATATTGTATACATGCTTTAAAGATAGATATAGCATTAATTAGTTGGAATATCTGTACTTGTTTATATTAAACTAATTTAAAATATTTAGTTGACAGTTTTGCTTAAGGTTTAAATAAGGTCTAAAAATAGATTTAACAACTGGAGTTATTCATGCCCGGTAAAAATTCAAAAAAAACAAGTGTTGAAGATTTCATTCAGGAATATGATCTCCCTGATAACAGGCACAATTTTGGTCGGATCTGGGCTTTGCTAAAAGAGGAATATCCTGAAGTAAAACCCTCCCTTAATTACAGCAATCCGCTGGAACTTCTTATAGCAACAGTACTTTCGGCTCAGTCCACCGATATCCAGATTAACAAAGTAACTGAAAAGTTGTTTAAGAAATACAGGACTGCGGCCGATTATGCACAGGTGGATCTCAGGGAACTTGAAATTGACATTTACTCTTCTGGCTTTTATAAAAGTAAGGCAAAGAATATCAAAGATGCTGCACGGCTTATTCTTGAATGCTATAATGGAAAAGTTCCTCAAACTATGGAAGAGCTTATTACCTTACCCGGAGTGGGGAGAAAAACTGCAAATATAGTGCTTGCAAGAGGATTTGGAATAATAGAAGGAATAGCAGTCGATACTCATGTAAAAAGAGTCTCAAGAAGACTTGGATTTACAAAAAATCTTGACCCCTTGAAAATAGAAAAGGATTTGATTTTGCTTGCCCCAAAAGAGGCCCTTGACTCGCTTTCAATGACTCTGATTTATCACGGAAGAAAAGTCTGCCAGGCCAGGAGGCCTAAATGTGAAATTTGCGTTGTAAATAAGCTCTGCCCGTCAAGCCTTATATTTTTAAATGACAATTTAAAATAAATTAATGTTTCTCTTCCCAACTTACCTGTCAGGAAGAGAAACATTATCCTGTTTTCTAAAAAGATGGGTATTTCCTAAGAGGAAGACTGGTTATATCTCAGGCTTTTTTATTGAAAACTTTCCCCAATCCAAAACTAATTGCCAGTACTGCAAGGGTTCCGACTACAATTGCAATAACTTCCCCGCTCTTACCCATACCTTCAATTGAGTAATCAGCCATTGGAGAGTTTACTGCAGGCTGTTGATTTTCAAGTTCTGTTAATTTCGATTCGTCAACCACATTTGAGGCTGCGCTTTCAAGCCCGTCCGGGTCAGGAGAGGCAAGGAAAGGAGCCAGGACAGCAATTAGAAGCGCAAGTGCCAGTCCAATATATAGAAAACTTTTATTTCCCTGTCCGATCATGCAAGTGCCTCTTTTTCAAGCCTGTCTTTTCTAGTTTCGATATTATCTTCAAAAAGGTCAGGTCTGGATTTCGAAATTGCTGTGACTGCAACTGAAGTTATAAGCCCTTCTCCCAGGAAGCCGATGACTAAGTGAAAAGTCCCCATTGCGATAAGCCCGGGAACAAGAGGGAAGGTTCCTGCAAACGACATCTGGACTGCACAAACCAGTGCGGAACTGAAAAGCCCAAGCCATGCGCCTCCGAAGGCTGATAAGCTTGTGCTGAGGCTTTTACGGAGAGCAACATATGTATAATATCCTACAAATCCTGAAACAACACCCATATTGAGAATATTTGCTCCAAGCGTGGTAATTCCGCCGTCTCCAAATACAAAGCCCTGGACCAGAAGTACAAGCGTAAGCACTAAAACGCCTGCCCAGGGACTTCCAAATACGATTGCTACAAGGGCTGCGCCCACCATATGTCCGCTAGTCCCCATTCCTATAGGGATATTCATAGCCTGAATTGCAAAAATGCCGGCTGCAAGGGCAGCAAGAATAGGAACTTTCATTTCGTCAAGTTCATTCCTTGCCCATTTCATTGATGTAATTATGAAAGGAAGTGCAATTAGCCAGTAAGCTAATGACTGGTTAAGTGGTATGAACGAATCAGGTATATGCATTCATTTTTCCCTCTTTTACCCCTTATTTTATCTTTCCAGTTAAATTCAATAATAATTTTTATGAAGAATATTCTTGAAATAAGGAAACAGAACATTTTTCTTAAAATAAAGCCTGAAATTCTTTTTTAGCAATAAATGAATTTTTCCAAGTTCTTTAGAGCGTTTCTGATATGTGTTTCCAAAGAATATCTTTAATTAATAGTTAGTTATTCAGTATTACATATATACGTTTTGATATTACTTTGTTTGACAATTTTTTCTTTTCATCGAATTGAATACATTCGTATTTATGCAGAGCATCAAATTGCGTATTCTTTTACTGACCATACTTATGAACTGAGATAGCCAGGAATAATTATTTTTTATTAAATTATATAATTTAAGAACTGTTTGCAGTATACTTTTTTCTGTTCAAGATTTTAATACCTTAAAATGTACTGGAAAATTTCAAATAAATTTGTCAGGAAATAATCAGAAAGAATTGGAATTTTGAAACCCATTTAAGTTTTCTGATAAAATTTAGATAAAAAAATGGATATAGGCTATACTTGCCGTACTCAAAAGCAAGAAAATTATATCTGCATTCTTAATCTTTGTTCTATAATATGCTTTGTCATGCCCGGTCCCATAACCTCTGCAAAGCATGCTTATATATGTTTTTTCTCCCTGCTCATAGGAGCGTATGAAAATTGAACTTATGCTGTTTCCTATTTGTTTAATAATCCATTTTCTTGGCACCTTACTATTCCATATGTCGAAAAGACGTGTTTCCTGAGCAACCTTTATTCTTTTCAAAACTGCCCAGAAAAGAAAAAGATAGCGAACCATCATACTCAGGAGTAAAGTAAATTCCCTTGGGATCCCCATTCTATCTGCTGCTGAAACCATATCTCTAAGCCTTGTTGTAGAAGAAAGAAGGATAACTGCGGTTATACAAACCAGAAATTTTGCAATCAAAGCGCTTCCAAAGGCCAGTCCCTCATAAGTTATACTGAGCCCAAAGGGCAGGTCAAGAGGATAAGGAGTATAGTTTTCTATAAAAGCAGGCCTTAAAAAAGGCTGGATTAGAGCAATTGCAAGCCCAAAAGGCAGGATTGCAAGTACGCGCAGGGTAAAGTATTTTAAATTTAGGCCAGCAATAAGTACAAGAACTAACAAATAAATTTCTACGGCAAATAGGCGAAGCATGTTTTTTTCGTGGATTCTGGGAAGACTAACTACATAAATTATCACTGCAAGAGTAAAAAGCAGTTTTATTCGAGGGTCCAGCCTGTGTATAGGACTGTTCTTGTAAGACTCGCGCTCTATATCCGTAAGCGTTACCATTAAATATCTCCTTTACCGCAGACTTTTTTAACCTAAAATTATATTTTTTAAAAACTACTCTTTTAACTGCTTATTTTATATCTCAGTTTTTTAGCCAGTATTTAAAAATTCTTAAAATTTAAGGAATTTTAAGAGTTAATTACTCTGAGAATCTCGTCCTTAGCAGCTTCTGCTGTTATCTGGATTTCAACATTTATTCCTTCCTGCTGAAGCATTTCAAAGACTTCGGCAACTCTCGGAAGCCTCAAGTGGGCTTTCCTAAGAAGTTCAGAATCGCTAAAAATTTCTTCAGGGCTGCCATCAGCTTCGAGTTTTCCATGGTGAAGCACAAAAACTCTTTCCGCAAAATATGGCACAACATCAACATCATGTGTGGAAAGGAGTAAAGTAATTCCAAGTTCCCGGTTCATTTTCATTATAAGCTCAAGAATTCGGGTAGAACTCAGAGGGTCAAGCCCTGCTGTTGGTTCATCAAGCACAATAACCTCGGGACGCATTGCAAGGATACCTGCAATTGCCACTAATTTTTTTTGCCCTCCGCTCAGATGATGCGGAGCCCTTTCTTCAAAACCCTTCAGGCCCACCATCTCAAGGGCTTCTTTAACTCTTATTTCTACTTCTTCTCTTGGCAAGCCCATATTTATTGGCCCAAAAGCAATATCTTCCTCAACACTTGGGGCAAGCACCTGATCATCAGGATCCTGAAACACAATTCCTACTGTTTCCCTGCAAGCCTTTACGTTCTTTTTAGTAATCTTTTCTCCTTTTACAAGGACTTCCCCCGAAAGGGGGCGCAAAATTCCATTAAAATGCTTGAATAAAGTAGATTTTCCAGCTCCATTAGCTCCCAGGACTGCGACCCTTTCTCCTTTGAAAACTTTTAAGTTAATTTTATCAAGAGCGTTTGAATCAAGATGAGGGTACCTGTAACACAGGTCTTTTACTTCAAGAATCGAAACATTGCTTTTTTCTTTTTTTCCAGAGAAACTGCCTGTTTTTTCCAGGCTCTTTTCTATTTTTGAGCCTCTTTTTTCTATAATTGTTTCTGATAAGTTTCCTGCTCCTGTGGAGTTGTCCGGGGAATTTTGCATGTTCATACTTGAAGACGTCCTGTGAAAATCAAGCCTGCTCGCTGGGATTACCTTTTTTAAAAATAGTGTTACACCTAATGAAGTTATCTCTTTTATGTGTTATGGTTTGTATTCAATTTTTATTCTGTATATTAGCTGGCAGCTATTTTGTAATTTGCATTTTATTATTATATTTTAAAACTCAGGAGATACTCTGAAGTTGAAGGAAATTAAAATTAAAAAACTCAGGGAAACTTAAAAAAAGGCGAGAAAACAAAATACCCGAAAAGATAACAGATAATTATACAAATCTTCCCAGCCTATTTTTTTCAATGCAACGTGTAGTTCTTCATGTAGATATGGACTATTTTTATGCAGCCGTTGAAGAAAGAGAAAACCCCGAGCTTCGCGGAAAAGCTGTTGTTGTCTGCATGCTCTCGGGGCGAAGCGGGCTCAGTGGAGCTGTCAGTACCTGCAATTACGTAGCAAGGCAGTTTGGCATTAAAGCAGGTATGCCCTGTCCCAGGGCAAAAAAGCTGAACCCTGAAGCCGTTTTTTTGCCTGTAAGGAAAGATTTCTACACTATAGTTTCAGACAGCGTTATGGCAATCCTCAGAAGTTACGCAGATGTCAGAGAAAGCGGGGAGGCTTTCGAACAAATCAGTATTGATGAAGCATTTCTGGAAATTACTGAAAAGACAGGCGGAGATTTCAATCTGGCCTTTGAGCTTGGGATGCAAATCAAGAAAGAAATAACAGAAAAAGAAAATCTCACCTGTTCGATAGGAATCGGGCCAAACAAGCTTATATCTAAAATGGCTTCCTCGGTAAAGAAACCGGATGGAATTACAGTTATAAGTCCGGAAGAGGTTGAAACATTTCTTTCTCCTCTCAAAGTATCCAAACTCTGGGGAATTGGAAACGTAACTGCAGGAAAACTCCAGGAAATGGGAATATCAACAGTTAAAGACCTTGCAGTAAGTGATGTCACTGAATTAATTTCCACGTTTGGAAAAACAAAAGGAATCTGGCTTAAACAGGCTGCCTCAGGAATCGACGACTCCCCTCTTAAAGAAAGAGACGGTTCTGAACAAATAGGCAGAATAGCGACCCTGCCTGAAGATACTCTTGACGTCAAACTGATTTCTCCTTTAATTGAAAGATTAACTGAGGATGTAATCTCAAAACTTGATTTAAGGGAGCTTACTTTTCGGGTAGTGACTGTTACTGTCATAAACTCTCATTTCCGGATGTACACTAAAAGCCGCACCTTAAATCGCCAGACTTCTTCAAAAGAGACACTTCTTGAACTCGCTCGCGAGATTCTACAGGAATTTCTTTCCGAAAGTAAGATTGAGTTCAGGCGCGTTGGAGTTAGGGTAGGAGATCTTCAAAAAAGAAAAGGCCAGAAAAGTCTTTTTGATTATTGAGATTCAGTTTTACTGTCCTGCTTTTTATTCAAAACTTACATACTTTTTTATACTTAACTTTCTTTAAATGTATATGGGATGTAAAAATAATGAATATGTTGATTCCAATTTCTAAAATACATATCAGGTAGAGTGGATAATTAAATGTTAGAAAGAATATCTATTCAATCTTTAACTTCACTGTTATTAATATTATTAATAATTCTCACAATTGGCTTCTATATTTTTCCGGGGCATGATTCTTTTTTCATACTTTTTGCGAGCGTTTTAGGAGCTGGACCTTTTTTAGTTATTGCAGCAATTATAGTTTTGTGTATAACGATTTCAATAATTAAACTTATTATTCAAAATATTAAAAGATAAGAAATTGATGTTTAATTTCATATTTACACAGAACATCATTTAAGCTTTAAAGATCCGGATCCTTGTTGCTTAATTTAAGTCTTAATGTTCTATTATGAGTTTTCATGTATTTTCTAATTTAATGTCAACCTTTAATATTAGGGAACTTAAACATTTCATATTAGTATTTATATTTTTAAAATGTATGTTGAAATACTTTTCTTATACCTTAATAATATTTTATTTTTTACTTTTGTTAACCATAAAATCATCATTTTTCATAAAATTTATCTTACAGGAAATGTAATAACATTATTAGCTATATTTCAAAATCGCATCTGAAGGCTGAACTTCTATTCCAGTAATTCTAACTATGGCTATTTTTTAATGGGATTTTGTCAAAAGAATATACTGGAATAAGAAAAAGCGGCTGCAATTAGTAACGGTTAGGAGAGGACTGCATGATTAAAAAGCCGTTTAGTATCCAGTTTCCGGAAAATCCAGGAAGCGGATTTAGCTGGAGTATTGCAACCAGTAATGGACTACAGGTAATGAAAGAGAAATTTGTCCCGGAAGAGGAAGGGGAGATTGGCAGTGGGGGATACCGTGTGTGGGATATTCAGGTAACATGCCAGGGCAGCCAGAAAATTGTAGGCACGTACAAGCGGGGTAACCAGATAGCAAGCTGCTTTGAAATTAATATTGATGCCGAATAAATTACTGGATTTAGTTTAAGCTCAGGTTAGAATATTTGAACCTCCAATAAAGGCATTTATTCTGGTGTCAGGAATTTACTACGGTTTTCCAGGATAGTCTTATTTTTTAATTTCCACTGCTTCTTTAATTTAGTTTTTAATTCAATTGTGGGAGAAAGGCCAGAAGCTTTAGTTGAAGTCTTATTTAGATTTCATTCTTATTTTTTAGATTTTATTCGTATTTTTATCTGGATTTTTTAATTCTGTTTTTCTTGTTTTTATCCTATATTTTCTCTGTTTTTGCCTTCTTTTTCCTTTCTTTTTCCCTTGTTTTTGCCTTCCTATCTAATCTTTCCTTTTCATCTATTTATTCAATCAATGCATGTTTTAAATGAAAAAGCTCACATGAATTTAACGAGCGGACAAACCTCTATACATTTTCCGCAGTGAGTGCAGCTATCTTTAATTCTTATCTTTTTTTCTTTCATTTCAATCGCATTGTCCTTGCAGTGGCCTACACAGATCCCGCATCCCTGACAGAGTAGAGCTCTTCTGACCGAAAATTCAACAATCTGCATGAGTTTCTTAAGAGTTTTTTCATTTTCGCTTCTGCCATTTACATTTCCAGAGGCAAATACCTGGGCTCTGGACTCCCCGAAGGAAACAGAGGCTGCCCCTTCTATAAAAGAGACCTTTCCCACAGGGTTAAGCAGCCCGCTTTCTTTCAAAGTCTCTATATCGATTGCCTGCCCGAAACTGCCGTCTGCAGAAATTCCTCCTGCTTTACAGGGCCTGTATCCGGTTATAACTTCAAAATGAAGTTCTTCTGGAGCTTCCTGGGAGGGAATAAGGCAAATTCCTTTTTTCTCTGCAAGGGTTTGAAGCACTTTAGGATACCTTTTAAACCTCCATAAGCCGTATTTTACCCAGTCAGAAGAAAGGCCCATTTTTTCAGCATAAACCAGAAGATGAGAATTGAGTTTTTTAGCAAGCTCAGGATGGCTTTCTTCAAGCTGGAAAAAGTCTGCCAGAGAAGAAGATGGACAGAGCCAGCACCCCATCCTGTCATAACCTTTTTCATAAGCCGGATTGTAAGGAGCTTTAGTCTTAAAAAGGTAGAGCCAGACATGAAGTGCAGTCCATTCCTGTATGGGGGAAGCCCCAACCTGATTTCCTACCCAGGGATTTTTCCAGACCTTTTTGCTTATGGAACGGGCATGAGATTCGTATTGCCTCTGCCCTATAAAACTTAAACATCCGCCCTCATAATTTTCATCGATTAGCCTTGTGATTGGCCCGAGTTTGCAGATTTTGCAGCACCAGCGAGTATCCATAGTAGGCGGGCCAAAAATACTTATAGAATCCCAGAAAGAATTTTCCGCGCTTGCAGTTTTAAGAGGTTTTCCGTAATAATCCGCAACCTCTCTAACGTTTTCAAGAGTTTCCGGAAATTCAAGCCCTGTATCGGCAAACATAAGTTCGTAATCTTCAAGGGTTTCATCAACAAGCTGGAGCACTGCAAGGCTGTCTTTGCCGCCTGAGTAAGAAACACTTATCTTTAAATCCATACTTGAGGCGACATTTTTAATGAAGGCATGAGACTCTTCTATCATGCGGTTCAGGATTCTTTCATTAGCTTTTACAGCATCTTCCCAGGTCTGTCCCCCTGGTTTTGCTTTCTCAACTGCAGGCTCTGCACTCCAGCGCGGTTTTACTGCATTTCCACGGTTTTCCTCGCACATCTCTTTTCCTGTCATTCTGGCGCGTCCGCAGCAGATCACTTCGCCTGCAGGATTCAGGACAACTACTTCATCCTCTTTCTGGATCTCAGGATCGGCATCAATAACCCCAGGAGCCAGTACACTTGCTCCTTTTTCCACAATAAAAGGTACAACTGCCTGGTCAATTTCAACCCATTTTTTGAGAGTTTTTCTGTCCCGGCCCTGGAAAATTCTTCTTGCTCCTTCAAGCCTTGGAAGGAGAACCCATTCGCAGCTCTCAATTTCAAACCTGAGAGATGCAACTACTTCGCCATCAACAATAATTTCATCCATGCGGTCTTCGTATGGAGCCTTGTTCAGAATTGCAAGGTGACCTTCAGGAATAAGAGGAGCGTTAAACTGTTTTTCTGAAACCGAATTTATACGCTTTATATCATAATCAAAAGCAGGACGTATATCTCCCGGAGGAGTAACATCTACTCTTTTTGTATTTTTTCCGCACCCGCACCGTTTCCCAAGCACAGGCACATTACAGGCCTCGCACCAATGCAGAAGCATTTTACCAAGGTATGCTGGTCTTGACATGTCATGCAGATTGAGAGAGATTCCCCTTTAAAAGGTTTTGGCTTTCCCTCCAGTTTTTTCAACTGCTTTTTTAAATCCCATTTCTTTTAAGGAATTTTTAAAGCCATTTAACGTAAACTCCTATCTGAGCATCAAGCTGCTTTTGGTAAGCAGGAAATTTAATTAAAATTTTAACAAATTTCTTACAAAGAGATTTTTTCAGATTTTTGTGTATTCTTTGATTAACTGAGAGCTTCCAGCAATTCTTTGATTAATGGTGAAATATATACATTAAAAAGGGAAATATCAACTAGGGAATAAATCAGAGAATTCAAAATTTAAGCTATTAGGGGGATTTTATGGTAACTATAAAGAAAATGGATTCTATTAACTCTGGAAAAGTCTTTTTAATCCTCTCCGGGACAATGAGTCTGGTTTTTGGACTTTTTACAACAGGGGCTACACTTCTAGGCTTTTCGATGTCAAAAAAATCAGGATTTTTTTCTTTTTTTGGAAGATCGGCTATATTTACCCTACCCCTCCTTTATGGGATCTCGGGCTATCTTATAGGGCTTAGTTCAGCTTTTTTTCTAAATCGTCTGGTTAACCCAAAGGAAGATTTTAAAGTAAATACTTCAAAAAATCTTGAAGAAAAAGATAGGGAACTTAACAATCAAAGATTAATGGTTCAGGAATTAAAAAGTGAAAATCTGTAATTCAGGATTTATAATTCTTTTCTTTTTTCTTTTTTGCTTTCTAGCTTTTCGGTACAATTTGTCTTTCATTTATTGATTGTAGCCAGATGTTCATATTATATCTTAAATGTAGCTAATTGCTGAAATAGGTCCCGAAAATAACGATCAGGTAAATTTGTCTTTTATTCTTAAATTTTAAGAGAATGCTGGCTCCTCATGTTTAAACTGATGTTTTAAAGAATATTCAGCCTATTTCCTTGTTTGTTGTTTATTTTCCTGATCACTTATAATTCAGAAGAATTTGGACATAAGAGACGGGTTAGAAATGCAATGTTCTGAAAAATTGCATTCTTTACAGAATTTTTCTTCTTTTTTCTCAGGTAAAAGTCCTTCTTTTATCTTTTGTACTCTTCTGCATGTCTGAAGGACTTCTCTTCTATCCGAGCTTCGAATTACCACTCTTCGGAGCAGGCCATAGCTTACATATTCTACGAATGCAAAAGGCACTTCTTTTTCCTTTTGAGCTTCAAGAAGCAGGACAAGGGCTGCAACATGTATCCTGTCTGAGGCCCATACTCCCATTTCGGGACAGTTCCCAGGTTTTAAAATCGAAGGAACTTCTTCTCCTTCAAAACAGATTAGTTTAGAGGGGATTCCTCTTAAGTTCAATTTCTCTGAGGATAAAAATGGTTCGACCTTAACAGGAGTAAGTGCCGCAAGCATAGGTTCTTTTCCGTACTCTTCAACGGCCCTGAAAAGGTTAGCTGCAATTTCAGGGATTTTTGCTCTTGCCCGGGCCTCGGCCTCATCAGAAATCTCTTTTGAGATGCCTTCCATTTCTCCAGGAAACAATATCGGTAAGTCGATATATGTCTGGGATAGAGCCAGTTCGAGCTCTAAAACCAGGTTATCGGCGTTTAACGAACACTTTTTCACAATTTCTGGATAAGCAAGGGAGAGTTCTTTTAAGAGTATCCTTTCAAGTCTGGATGCATCCATTTCTGGAAGTAATTCGAAGCCCCGACTGACAAAATATACCTTTCTCGGACAGTTCATATATAGAAGAAGGTCAGAGACACTTATTTCCTGGTTCTTTGACTCAAAAGTCATTGGATATTAATTTCTTTTTAAACTCTTATAAATTTTTTCACTCAAGAGCTTGCTGTGAGTTCATAGAAAAAGTTGTGCGACAATTGACGAACTCGTATTCGTTAGATATATATGCTAATGTTTCCTCTTAAAGTACGTAAGTCATGACATCAAACGAATCTTCAGAAAATCTGCGCAACCGTCTGGCGGAAAAAATGGCTGGAGATATCACTCTTTCGGAAAAACCGGGAGAGTCTCTCAAAAAATGGAGATTAAACTTCGAGATATCTCAGACAGATATTGCAAATTACCTTAAGGTTTCTCCTTCCGTTATCAGCGACTATGAAAGCGGAAGACGAAAGTCCCCCGGAACATTGATCATCAAGAAGATTGTGGAGTCTCTTCTTGAAATTGATATGGATAGGGGAAGCAAAAAAATCCACACCTACGAATCAATTCTCAATGCTGAAAGCAGCACAAAATCAATTTACTCAACATATGAGTACACTCTCCCGATACAGCTTGCGAAATTGGTCAACCTTATCGAAGGAGATATAGTTTACAGAGGGGCTGAGAAACCTCTTTACGGGTTCTCTGTTATTGACAGCCAGAGAGCAATTCTGGAACTTTCTTCGCATGAATTCCAGAAGCTTTACGGCTGGAGTACAGATCGAGCCATGATTTTTACAAAGGTCAGTACCGGAAAATCCCCAATGGTAGCCATCAGGGTTACCAACCTGAAACCCGGAGCTGTAGTACTTCATGGGCTTCGAAAGGAAGAGGTAGAAGCTGCAGCAGTTAAAATGGCTGAAGTTGATCGCATCCCTCTGGTCGCAACCACAATGGAACTGGACCAGATTGTCCAGTTGCTGAGAAAATACAGTCAATATTATGCAAGGGAATGAACTCCCTGGAAGCTGATGCCCTATAAAAACATAAAAACAGGTGAAAACATGACTATTGGAATCGTATCCTACGGCGCTTATGTCCCGAGATACCGTATAAAAATCGAAGAAATCGCCCGGCTCTGGGGGGACGACGCAGAGGCTCTCAAAAAAGGCCTTATGGTCTACGAAAAATCCGTGCCAGACGTCGACGAGGACGCAGCAACTATAGCTGTGGAAGCAGCAAGATATGCAATGGCAAGAAGCGGAGTCGAACCCAGCAGGATCGGAGCAGTTTATACGGGTTCCGAAAGCCATCCTTATGCAGTAAAGCCAACCAGTACAATAGTTGCCCAGGCTATTGGGGCAGCTCCTTATATGACTGCAGCAGATTTTGAATTCGCCTGTAAAGCAGGAACTGCAGCAGTTCAGGCCTGTATGGGACTGGTAGGCTCAGGTATGATCGATCTCGGATTAGCTATAGGGGCTGATGTTTCGCAGGGAGCTCCAAGTGATGCCCTTGAATACACAGCAGCAGCAGGTGGAGTTGCCTGCCTTATCGGAAGCAAAGAATCCGAACTTGCAGCTATTATAGAAGATACTTACTCTTTTACAACAGATACTCCTGACTTCTGGAGAAGGGAAGGAATGCCTTATCCTGAGCACGGAGGCCGGTTTACCGGAGAGCCGGGTTACTTTAAACATATAACGAACGGAGCAAAAGGGCTTCTTGAAAAACTCGGGACAAAACCAACAGATTACGATTATGCTGTTTTCCACCAGCCAAATGGAAAATTCCCAAGTAAAGCCGCAAAAATGCTGGGTTTTACCAAAGCTCAGATTACCCCAGGCCTTGTAGTCCCTAAAATCGGAAACACCTACTCAGGGTCCTGTCTTATGGGAATTGCCGCAACTTTAGATCAGGCAAAACCCGGAGACCGAATTTTTGCCACAGCTTTTGGGTCAGGTGCAGGTTCTGACGCCTTCAGTATAACAGTCACAGACAAGATCGAGGAGATTCGTAACAAATCCCCGACTGTTTTAGAATTAATTAAAGATCCCATATACATAGACTACGCAAGATATGCCAGGCATAAAGGAAAAATACGGCTGGCCTGAAAACGGAGTGAGGAAAATGAGAGACGTAGCAGTTATCGGAGTAAAAAATACTAAATTTGGGGAACTCTGGGAGCGTTCCCTTAGAGACATTGTAGTAGAAGCCGGAACCGGAGCAATCGAAGACGCAGGAGTCAGCGGGAAAGAAATCGATGCCCTGTATGTAGGCAACATGAGTGGCGGCCGATTTGTTGACCAGGAACATATAGGTGCGCTTATCGCGGATTATTCAGGCTTATCCCGAAATCTCCACATTCCAGCTACAAGAGTGGAAGCTGCCTGTGCTTCAGGCGGGCTTGCTCTGCGTCAGGCTATCATGTCTGTGGCTTCAGGCTACAGTGAAATTGTAGTCGCAGCAGGCGCAGAAAAGATGACAGATGTCGGGACCGAAGAAGCTTCTTCAGCCCTTGCAGCAGCAGCAGACCGTGAATGGGAAGGTATGGCAGGTGCAACTTTTCCAGGCCTCTATGCAATGATTGCAAAACTGCACATGCATAAATATGGAACAACAAGTGAACAGCTTGCAGAAGTTGCAGTAAAAAACCACAGGAACGGATCTTTTAACTCAATTGCCCAGTACAAAAATACAATTACTGTTGATGATGTCCTGAAATCAATTATGGTAGCTGATCCTTTGCATATTTTTGACTGTTCCCCTATAACAGACGGAGCATCTGCACTTGTGCTCGCCCCGGCTGAAATTGCTCACAAATATACGGATACTCCAATTTACATTAAAGCAACAGCCCAGGCGAGTGACACAATTGCCCTCCATGACAGAAGGGATATAACTACCCTGGATGCCACAACTGTAGCTGCAAAGCGAGCTTATTCCATGGCCAAGCTGGAGCCCAAAGATATCGACCTTGTAGAAGTCCACGACTGCTTTACAATAGCCGAAATCTGTGCTATTGAAGACCTCGGATTTGCAGAAAAAGGAAAAGGCGGACTTGTTACCGCAAATGGGGAAACTGCAATAGGAGGCAGGATTCCTGTCAATACCTCAGGCGGCCTTAAAGCCTGTGGGCATCCTGTCGGGGCAACCGGCATTAAGCAGGCTGTAGAAGTCGTAACCCAGTTGCGCGGAGATGCAGGCAAACGCCAGGTTGCAGGAGCAAAGTACGGAATGACCCACAATGTAGGCGGGTCAGGAGCAACAGCAGTAGTTCACATTTTCTCGAGGGAGAGGTGAGACTCGATGTCTTCTGTTCCAAGGTTCTGGAGAAATCTCGGCAGCAGGTATAACCTTGAGGGTACCCGCTGTACCGAATGCGGGGAACATTTTTATCCTCCGCGAAACTTTTGTGTAAACTGCAGGCGTGGAGGCCAGATTGAGCCCTACAAATTCAAAGGCACAGGTGAAATTGTAACATACACATTAATCCATACGGCTGCCGAAGGTTTTGAAATCCAGGCCCCTTATGTTCTTGCAATAATTCAGCTCGACGAAGGGCCTCGTCTGACCTCTCAGGTAGTTGGAGACTTTGAAAAGATCGATATAGGAACCAGGGTCAGGTCTGTTTTCCGTAAGCTCGGAGAAGGCGGAGAGCGCGGAATGATCTACTACGGCACTAAATTTGTGCCTGTGGATGCCTGAAAGAACAATAAAAGAATCCGGAAAATCCGGATTTTCTTAAATAAATTTAACTAAACTAAAAATTAATAAAAACGCAATAATCTCTTCACCAATCTCAAAAATAAGTCAGGAAAACGCGGAAATGCAGGTAGAAGCTGTATCTGCGTTTTCTTTCCTCCATACTTTTTTATCAAATCTTACAACCAGAATTCTTTTGGAATCTGTTTTGCCTGCAATTTCTTACTATTTAATTGCCATTTGCTAATTATCGTGATATTTATTGAGCAGTATAATTGTAGGACTAAGATTATTAAATGGGTTTATTAAGTGGATTTGCAGTTGTATTATTCATAGTTTTCAATTCAGAGTTGTTTAGATGTTTTATTCAGAATTATTGGGATAAATTCAATAAGAATTCAAGTTTAAAATTAATTTAAAATTAAAACTAATTTAAGGCTTTTCGGGATTTTCCGGATCAAATTGGAGAAGTTTGGAATATGATTGAGATAGAAGTCAAGATTAGAGCAGATCATTCAGAAGTTCGTTCTGTTCTCAAGAATATGGAAGCAATTAAAATTGGGGTCGAGAATCACTCAGATATTTATTTTGCAGCTCCTTATAGGGATTTTGCAAAAACCGACGAAGCACTCAGGATTCGTTCTGTAAATAATGAGGCCGTTTTGACCTATAAAGGCCCTAAACTTGACGGAGTCTCCAAAACCAGAGAAGAACTCGAAACTCATGTAGATGGAGCCAGTATGTTAAAAATCCTGCATGCTCTCGGCTTTTCGGAAGCTGGGGAAGTCCGCAAAAAAAGAGAAATCTTCAAAATTGACAGTGCAGAGGATATAACCATCTGTCTTGATGAAGTTGAAGGGCTTGGAGAGTTTCTTGAAGTTGAAATTGTTGCCGAAAACGAAAAAGAACTTGAAATTGCAAGAGAAAAATTATTCGAATTACTAAAACAGTTTGGAGCTAGCGAAAAAGATTCTATTCGAACTTCTTACCTTGAAATGGTACTGGAAAACAAGGAATGAAGGTACAGTATAGTAATCTGTTATCTTACATCGTTTTTGCTACGCTCGCTTGCGAGCGGCTTTTCCTTGGAAAGTCCATTGAATAAGCAGTCTCTTTTTTTATGAAAAATAGAGAAACAATATATTGCACCAATATCCAGAGGGCAGACTCGTCGTATGAGTGTGACACTCACCGTATTTCTCAAGTATAGCACGGATTTGACTGCTAAAACAATAGAGATCTATGGTAAGGAACAACTGGACAAAAATTCAATAAATATACTACCATATAATAGCAGTATTAAATTCGTTGATTGATTTTTAAATGGGGAATTTTTAGGTAATACCAAAAATTCTCATGAAAAAAATTTTCCCAAAATTTTTGATTAGAATTAAAAATATAATAGTGAACTCTCAACTAAATTCTCCTTTAATACTTTGTGCATACTTAATATCCAAATATATTATCAAATGTAGCACTATCTTCGAGAATTTTTATGTGTTGACCTAAAACTAGTAGTTTCCAATTTAAATTAACATCAAGAAAACAACAATAGGATAAATCTAGCTTAACCAGAAATGGGCACAGTTTAATTCATGATAAATTCCCCCAATAATTATATTAGGGATATGTGGCATGCAATTTTAAAGGTGGGTAACAGTGGATTTATAAGTATTTTTAAGTGTTTCTTTATGAATACAGGGGAGTTCTGTTGGCGATTACTTTAATCATGGCTATAACATTAATTGCTTTTGTAAAATTAAATTCTGAAAGGGCGGTAAAATTTACAGGGCTGGAAAATAGGATTTAAGAAATAATAACCTGTGTTGTGGAGTGGGGATTAAATGAAAACTCATTATAAAATATTCATGATAAGTCAAAATAGAATATTTAAGATAATAATTGATTTAGTTACTATTCTTATCCTTTATATATTACTACTGGCGCTACTTGTAGGAGTAATAAATATTCTCCTGGCCATCAAATCAATTCTATTAGGAACTCTTGAGGGTGGTTTTGGTCAAATAGTATCCAGTGTTCTCACAATTTTTGTTCTTATCGATCTTTTCAAGACTTTTGTAGATTATCGTGAACATGAAGAAATCAGGATTACATATGTAACCGATGCTACGATTTTAATAGTCATGCGTGAAATCGCGGCAGGTGTATATGCCCAAAGATTTGATTATCAATTTATTTTAGGCTTATCAGTATTACTACTGACATTGGGTATAATAAGAGCTCTAGCTGTTAAATATCCGCCCAAGCTATGATTTCTCCCTCATTTGCAGTTGTAATGATACATATGCTTGGTAAAAATCCTATACTAAAGGCGGTCTCAAAATTAAATTGAATTCTAATGCAGCAATGTGTATGCCTACAACGTTAGCATCATGATGGACCCTGTTGTTTTTAACATGCCTTAGAGGTCTATGCTAAGGAAAAATTACAGGCTAAGTATAAGTTTACTTCTATAGATAATAGAAAATAAAAAACATGGTGGAAATTCTGAGAATCCCCGGTTATTCATCCTTATGAATGTTTTCAAAAAGGGCTGGGTATCTCTTTTTTAATTTTATGAGTAGTTCTTCATCTAATTTTGCATCATTAAGTGTCTTCACTTTTGAAAGCTGATTAAATGTTAAATTTTTAGCTCCTGAAAGGTCAGCGCTTTTAAGGTTAGTTTCTACAAGATAGGCCCCTTCAAGGTTAGCTTTTTTAAGGTTAGCTTTTTCAAGGGAAGCTCCTTGAAAGTTAGTCCTTTCAAGATGAGCTTCTTCAAAGTTAGCACCTTGAAGGTAAGTCGATTTAAGGTTAGCTCCTTTAAGATTCGCCCCTTGAAAGTCAGTGTTTATAAGGTAAGCCCCTTGAAGATTAGCCTCTATAAGATAAGCCCTTTCAAGTTTAGCCTTTTCGAGTTTAGCTCCTCCAAGTTTGGCCCCCTCAAGATTAGCTCCTTCAAGATTAGCTTCTATAAGGTAAGCCCTTTCAAGTTTAGCTCCTCCAAGTTTAGCTCCCTGAAGGTTAGACCCTTGAAGGTCTGCCTCTTGAAGATCAGCTCCATAAAGGTTAGCTCCCTGAAGGTTAGCTCCTTGCAGGTCAGCCCCATAAAGGTCAGCCCCTTGCAGGTTAGCCCCTTGAAGATTGGCTTCTTTAAATTTACTCAAATGAAGTTTAGCCAATTGAAGGGTAGCATTTTCAAGGTTAGCTTCCATAAGGTTAGCTCCTTCAAGGTTAGCCTCTGTAAGGTCAGCATAAAAAAGATCAGCTCCTCGAAGATTAGCTTCTTGAAGGTTAGCTCCTCGGAGATTAGCCTCTTGAAGGTTAGCTCCTTGAAGATTAGCCCCTTTAAGATCAGCTTCTATAAGGTCAGCTCCTTGAAGATTCGCTCCTCGAAGATCTTTTCGCTCTGGAATATCCATTTATAACTATCGGCGTTGAATAAAATAAGCATTACTATACTAGGAAAATATTTTCTGCTGTTGAATATTTAGTTTTTAAAGTTGTGTCGTAACTACTTAGGTCCCTACTAATCAACACCAAGAGCAATGATTTAAGTTGTTTGTTATACGTAATATGTTTCAGTAAATTTTGTAAACTGATGTCAATTGGTATCTTTTTTAGTTTTGCTATTAAGCCATAATTCGATATATCTTAACAAGCAAAATCGACATCATTTGACTCATTCAAGGGTACCTGAATAGTTACATTGTGTCTTATTATTATATTGGTTACAAGACCTGCAAGAACGACAGTTATCTTCTTTATTCTAATAGCTCTAAATACTAATAATCTGTTAAGTCGTGCATGAGTCAGCGATCTATATTCAAACCTTGATCCAAAGAAATGATAGGTTAAATTTTAATTTGCTTCCGACATAAAAATAAAAAAGTCATGGAAATTCTAGTAAGGATAAATCGGAATCTGGATAAATTTATATGTTATTTTTAGTTCTTATTGAATCTGAATACGTACCTTTACCTTCTTTCCTCTGTTTGGATTATTTATAGTATTATTTTATATAATATTTATAAAGAATCTCTGTTATCTTTAAAGGGGGAAATCAAATGATACATTTATGGGAGTATGATTCTCGCA
>JBNAKO010000006.1:0-3792 GCA_049706495.1 Methanosarcina sp.
TTACTTGACATCCTGGGGAATGAAAACCGCAGGAAGATAATTCAACTTCTTGCAAACCGCCCCTGTTATGTCAGTGAGATTTCTGGCAGGCTGGGTGTAGGGCCAAAAGCCGTGATCAGTCATCTAAGCCTGCTTGAGCAAGCAGGGCTTATAGAGTGCAGTGTGGATGAGCAGAGACGCAAGTACTTCAATATCGCAAACAATATGCGGCTTGAGGTTTCTGTGTCTCCGTATGCTTATTCCGTGGCACTTCATGATATTGCCTTTGATAGGGAAAAAAAAGATTCTTACATTGAAGAAAAAAGTCCTGCCAGAGAAGAATCATCGGTTTTCTTTCTGGAACTGAGTAACAAGCTCCAGGAATTGAAAACAAAACAAGAAGAGCTTGCGCAGATGCAGCAGGAGCTTCAGGCCGAATATACAAAAATTATGGACCGCTGCCTGGACTCGATTGAAGAAGTTACTAAAAGCTCTGTGGAATGTGAAATCCTGTTTGAGCTTCTTAAAAATGAATCAACGTTAGCTGCTTTATGCTATAACCTGCGTCTGCATCCAAGTGTCGTTAACGCTAATCTGATAAACCTTGCAGAAAGGGGGTTTGTTGAGTACAGCATTAAAAATAACCAGCCTTACTGGAAAATATGTGAGACCGGAGATGAGAACAAATGATTGAAGAAATTAGTTTGAGAGTAGCTGAAGCTTATCATAAAGACGTAGGCAGGGGAATTGCAAGAATAGATACCCGGTTGATGCAGCAGATGGAGCTTGTAAGCGGGGATATAATTGAAATTTCAGGAAAAGCCAAAACTTATGCAATTGTCTGGCCAAACGTAGAACGCGAGCAGGAAAATAAGATACGTATAGACGGAAACCTGCGCAGTAATGCAAAAGTAGGCATTGATGATAGGGTTACCATCCAGAAAGTCCAGGCAAAACACGCACAAAGAGTCACTCTTGCTCCTTCCCAGCCTGTAAGGCTTGTCGGAGGCGCTCATTACATCCTCAGAATAATCGAAGGAAGGCCTTTGAATAAAGGACAGCAGATCAGAGTTGAAACTGTAAACAACCCTCTGACTTTCATTGTTGCATCTACAAGACCTGCAGGGCCTGTTGTTGTCACTAAAGACACCGAGATTGTAATTAAAGAAAAATCTGCAACTGAAGTTAAAAGTCCGGAAGGAATTTCATATGAAGATATAGGAGGTCTAAGACGGGAAATCCAGCTTGTCAGAGAAATGATTGAGCTGCCTCTAAGGCACCCTGAACTCTTCCAGAAGCTTGGAATTGAGCCTCCTAAAGGAGTGCTTCTTTACGGGCCTCCTGGAACAGGCAAAACAATGATTGCAAAGGCAGTTGCAAGTGAAACTGATGCCAATTTCATAACAATTAGTGGGCCTGAAATTGTATCCAAATACTATGGAGAAAGCGAGCAGAAGCTGCGTGAAATCTTCGAGGAAGCTGAAAAGGATGCTCCTTCCATTATTTTCATAGATGAAATTGATTCCATTGCTCCCAAAAGAGGAGAAGTTACAGGAGAAATGGAAAGAAGAGTAGTTGCACAACTGCTTTCCCTTATGGACGGGCTTAAATCAAGAGGTGAAGTAGTCGTAATTGCTGCGACAAACCGCCCGAATTCGGTTGATGAAGCCCTGCGCCGCGGTGGAAGATTTGACAGGGAAATAGAAATCGGAATTCCTGACAGGAATGGAAGAAAACAGATCCTTCTTATTCATACCAGAGGTATGCCTATTGAAGAGGACGTAAGCCTCAGTGAAATTGCAGATGTAACTCACGGCTTCGTAGGAGCAGACCTGTCTTCTCTCTGTAAGGAAGCTGCAATGCATGCGATTCGAAGGATTACTCCTGAAATCGAGATTGAAGAGGAAATTCCACAGGAAATTCTTGACAACCTTGTAGTTACAAAAGAAGATTTCAGAGAAGCTCTGAAAAACATTGAACCTTCAGCCATGAGGGAGGTTTACATTGAGGTTCCTCATATAGGTTGGGACGATATCGGAGGACTTGAGAAAGCCAAACAGGAACTTATTGTGGCTGTAGAATGGCCCCTAAAATATCCTGAGATATTCAAGACTATAAATGTAAAACCTCCAAGAGGAGTGCTGCTCTTCGGACCGCCAGGTACAGGTAAAACCCTGCTTGCCAAGGCTGTTGCCAATGAAAGTGAAGCAAACTTCATAAGTATTAAAGGTCCGGAACTGCTAAGCAAATATGTGGGTGAGTCCGAACGTGCAATAAGGGAAACCTTCAGGAAAGCAAAACAGGCCGCCCCTACAGTTATTTTCTTTGATGAGATCGATTCCATCGCTCCTCAGAGAAGTGCTGTGTCCGATACGCATGTTTCCGAAAGAGTTGTCAGCCAGATTCTTACCGAACTTGATGGAGTAGAAGAACTCAAAGATGTAATCATTGTTGCAGCAACTAACAGACCTGATATGGTCGACCCTGCTCTGCTCAGACCTGGACGGTTTGATAGACTTATCTATATAAAGCCGCCTGAAAAAGTCGGCAGGGAAAAGATCTTTGAGATCCACACAAAGGATAAACCGCTTGCAAATGACGTAAATCTCTCAGAGCTTGCTGATATGACCGAGGGATATGTAGGTGCTGATATTGAAGGTATCTGCAGGGAAGCTGCAATGCTTGCTTTAAGAGAAATAGTAACTCCAGGAATTGGCAGAAAAGATGTTGAGAATAAGGCTGGAGATGTCAAAATTTCAAAGAAACACTTTGAACGTGCAATCCGCAGAGTAAAACCTACAACATCAAGAGAAACTTTGAGAGCCTATGAGCAGAGTGCAGAGCTCTTTGCCAGATATGCGACTGAGTTTGAAGATGAAGATGAGAAAGTAGAAGCGCCTGAAATTTCTGCAGTTCCTGAACAGGCAGAAGATGAAAACAAGAATGTTCCTGGTTTCTTCCAGGCTGAGTAAAGTAAACTTTGCAATCGAAGGGGCCGGAAAATTCCGGACTCCTTAAAACTTCTTTAAGGCTTACTCATAATCTTTTCAGATTTATAATTTCCTGAATTTAGGAAATTAAATTTATGAAAGGATATGAGATTAGATTAATTATGTTAAATTTGCCTAATTATATTATTAATGTAATAAGAATCGATAAGTTAATAATGGAGTGTTAATATGGAGAGAGATAGGAGAAAAAGGAAAAGTTTCTTTGATGAAGTCTTCGGACTTGATCCTCTTGGGGATATGGATGAAATGTTTGAGCGCCTTGGCAGGGCAATGGGTATGAGTGTAGAAAATTTCGGACAGCATCCCTTTGTCTATGGATTTTCTGTAACCCAGCGTCCAGGGGAAGAACCTGAAATCCGTGAATTTGGAAATATCCCAATGTTTGAGCAGAAGGAGACAGGCGAAAAACGTTTTCTTGATATAAGAAAGCCGCTTATTGATGTCCTTGAAGCCGAAGATAAGGTACATGTAATTGCTGAGATGCCTGGCATCGAGAAACAAAATATTCAATTAAACGCAACTGATTTAATACTTGACATAGAAACAATAGATGGGAATCCTAAATATTCCGAACGTGTGGACCTGCCTGTAAAGGTGGACCCCAAGAGTGCAAAAGCCACATATAAAAATGGGGTTTTAGAAGTTACTTTTGACAGGCTCGAATCCAGTTCCCGAACCTCAATCAATGTTGAGTAATATTCAGGGATCATAAAAGTTAGAGATTTTCTGGGCGTTGCACCTGCAGGTGCAGCATTCGGGGAAAATAGAGGTAATAATGGTGGGCACAAGAAAAAGAAAGGAT
>JBNAKO010000007.1:0-72495 GCA_049706495.1 Methanosarcina sp.
GAATAATCTTACCTGACGGAAAAGAACGTATAATCTATTCTCAAGGGGGAGCTATTTTTGATGAGAAAAATACCCCTATTAGAATGCGAGGAATAGTTCAGGATATTACGGAACGCAAACAGGCTGAAGAGGCTCTTGCAAATTTAGAAGCTGCCCGGAAAAAAGAAATTCACCATAGAATCAAAAACAATTTGCAGGTAATCTCATCTTTACTGGACCTGCAAACTGAGAAATTCAGAGACAAAGGGTATATTAAAGATTCGGAAATCCTGACTGCTTTTAAAGATAGTCAGGATAGGGTATCTTCTATTGCGTTAATTCATGAGGAACTGCACGAAGGCAAAGGAACCAATACTCTTAATTTCTCGTTATACCTTCAAAAACTTATTAAAAACCTTTTCCAGACATACAGGCTGGAAAATGCCAATACAAATTTAAATGTCAGGTTGGAAGACAATATTTTCTTTGACATGGATATTGCAGTTCCGCTGGGAATAATCATTAACGAACTTGTCTCAAATTCCCTTAAATATGCATTCCCTGGAATAGACAAAGGAGAAATCCAGATAAAACTTTGCAGAGACAAATCCGCAATAAATGAGAATTGCATGTTAGAAAAGAAAAAAGAAGATTCTAAAGGCACAAATTATATTTTAACAGTTTCCGACAACGGAGTGGGGATCCCTGAAAACTTCGATTCGGAAGATTCTAACTCTCTTGGTATTCATTTAGTTAAGATCCTTGTCGAGCAGTTAGGAGGTGAACTTGAGTTAAAAAGAAATTCTGGAACTGAATTTATTATAAAATTCAATGTCGCAGATAATTAAGAAACCTGTTCAGGACTCGATGATCAAGTGTATTACGAAGTAAAAACCGACCAGTTTATCACAAATAAAAAATTTAATTATATTATAAATCCAAGTAAAAAAACCTATTTTTATACGAGAGCTTGCTTGATCGCAAAGTTCTTATACGACTCTATTTGTATTGATTAGTCCATAGCAAATATGCTAATTAAGTACTCCTGTTAATATAATTAATATATAATCAGAGCAATTAAGCTACTGTTAGGTATGCTCACGCCCTGATTAGATCACCATATCAGGATCACCAGGATTACAGTACATTAAAAATCGGCAATTAAAGGTTAATTTATAAAGTCAATCTTAAGCGAATATTAACTAAAATTATATTATACTCATGAGGTTTTAATAATGAGATGGCAAGGTAGTTCAAGAAGAAAAGTGACCGGTGGGAAAGTTATTGCTGCCCGCGGGAAGCGTAAATTTGAAATGGGCCGCGAGTCCGCGGAGACCCGTATAAGTGAAATCAAAAGGAAAAATGTACCTACAATGGGCGGCAACAGGAAAGTAAGGCTCCTCCAGTGCAATGTTGCAAACGTAACCAATCCGAAAGACGGAAAGACTGTTACTGCTCCTATTGAGACCGTTATTGACAACACTGCAAACAAACACTATGTCAGGCGTAATATTCTGACAAGAGGCTCTGTAATAAGAACTCCTATTGGAACTGCGAGAGTTACAAGCAGACCAGGCCAGGATGGAGTTGTAAACGCTGTATTAATTGAATAATTAAATAATTAAATAGAATTCAACCCCAAAACGGGGAATTCTTTACTAAATTTTCCTCATTTTGTGCCGGTGATCATTATGGACGAAAAGATTCGACATATACTGGAAATTCTTGAAAACGACGCCCGAGCAAGTCCGGAAGAAATTGCAGCCCTGACTGATATGTCAGCAGAAGAAGTTTCCCAGACGATCGCAAAGCTTGAAGAAACAGGAGTTATCCGGCACTACAAGACCATTGTTGATTGGGACCTTGTTGGGGAAAATTACGTTTATGCCGTGATAGAGCTCAAGGTTACTCTCGAGCGTAACCAGGGCTATCAGGTAATCGCAGAAAGGATTTATAAGTTCCCGGAAGTCAGATCTGTAAGACTCCTGTCCGGGAATTATGACATCTCCCTCACTGTCCGGGGAAAGTCAATGAAGGATGTAGCCTTTTTCGTGGCAGAGAAAATTGCAACGCTCGACCAGGTACAGAGCACTTCAACTCACTTTGTACTGAAGACATATAAAGAGGATGGAGTTATCCTCCACGAACCAGAGGCGATTAAAAGGCTTCCAGTCTCATTTTAATCTTATTTAAATAAGATCTTTTAAAGATCTTTTAAAGAGACCATTTAAGCCGATCCTTATCCAATTTTCATTGGTTCCGCTTACTCAACCTACATCATTCCACTTAAAAAACTTTTTATAGGGGTGTTTTGCTTGAGACCTCCATGCGATCCTTCAAAATTTGTTGCAGACACTGTAAAGAATATTCCCCCCTCAGGAATTCGCCGTTTTTTTGATCTTGTTTCCGGACTTGAAGATATAGTCTCTCTGGGTGTAGGAGAACCTGATTTTATTACACCCTGGCATATTCGGGAGATGTGCATCCATTCTCTGGAAAAAGGGCAGACCTCATACACTTCAAACTACGGGCTTCCTGAACTGCGAGACGAACTTACGAGGACTTACTACAGGCGTTATGGCCTTGATTACGACCCGGTATCTGAAATCTTAATTACAACAGGAGTAAGTGAGGCCCTTGACATCGCTATCAGGGCAGTAGTTAATCCAGGCGATGAAGTTATTATAGTCCAGCCTTCGTATGTAGCATATCTTCCTTCGGTCCTTCTGGCAGGAGGAAAGCCAGTCATCGTCCCCACATACAAAGAAGACGATTTCAGCCTGACTGCAGAAGCTCTGAAACCTGCAATTACAAACAAAACAAAGGCAATTATTCTGAACTTCCCGAATAACCCGACAGGCGCAATTATGACTCGGGAAGGACTGGAGGACGTTGCAGACCTTGTTGTGGAAAACGACCTTTTTGTTATCTCGGATGAGGTTTACGAATGCCTGACCTATGAAGGCACTCACGTCCCTTTGTCTTCCCTTGAAGGGATGAAAGAGCGCACAGTTATGCTTAATGGGTTTTCCAAAGCCTATGCAATGACAGGCCTTAGACTTGGTTTTGCAATGGGTGCGCCTGAAATTATCCATTCAATGATGATGATCCACCAGTACTGCATGCTCTGTGCCCCAATAACTGCGCAGGTAGGAGCCATGGAAGCGCTTCGAAATGGAAAAGAAGAGATGGAACGCATGGTCAGAGAGTATGACAGGCGAAGACACTTTATTGTCAGGGGTTTTAACAGAATAGGACTTGAATGCTGTAATCCAAAAGGAGCCTTTTACGCCTTCCCGTATATAGGAAACACCGGGCTTTCCTCTTCTGAGTTTTCAGAACGGCTTCTGGATGAAAAGAAAGTGGTTGCAATTCCCGGAGATGTTTTTGGAGAAGCAGGAGAAGGTTTCCTTCGATGCGCGTATGCAGCATCCATGGATGATTTAAGAAAAGCAATAGAGAGAATGGGCGATTTTGTAGATAGCTTAAAACAGTAAACTTCTTGGATTTTCCGGAAAGTCAGGAAATAGAACGGATATAGTATTTTCCTATATTTCCTTAAATTTTTATAAATTTAATTAAACTTTCTTTTCAATTTCTACAGCTTTATTTTACCAAAATTTTATACTTTTTAATCCACATTTTCCGGGTTTAAGAGCTTATCTACTTCTTCATCCATTTTTTCAATTAAAGTATTCATTTGTTTATACCAATCATCAATATTTTTCTTTATTATCTGCTTCATTTCTTTGGGTTCGATAGCTACGTATTCGTAATAATATCCCCCACTATCGATCGACTTTGTTTCCCTATACACAATACCGCTCGATATAAGGTTCTGAAGAGAACGATAGGCAGTGCTCCTTTCCCTTTTCAGGATCTCTCCAAGTTTCTCAGCAGTTAAAGGCCCATTGATAAGTAAGGCTTTATATGCGTCTACATCAAGGTTCTTCAGACCGAGCACATATTTTATCATATCTTCGTATCTGAAATTTGCTCTGATCATCTCATGAATAGAGTTTACCATAAGATCACTGACTGGACCGTAGCTCCATTATTGATTTTTATTAAACTTCCGATTACATAAAAAAATAATTCATTATCGAAAAAAATAAATTGACTCAATAACTGGAATATTTCTTTGTTTAAGTTAGTTTTTAAACTATACTCTCTAATAATATTTAATATCTTCTTTACAGGGATCTTATTCTAAAGTAGTTGTCATTAGTTTGTTCTTAAATTCTATAACCTATTGCAAAATTTATTAAAATTTTTTTATTAAACTTTTTTTATTAAACTTTTCATTTTTAATAAATAAAATGAAAAATTATTATTCCAGAATTGTCTTCAAAAACTTTGGTTTTTGGTGCGTTCTTTTTTCCTGTCTAAAAAATACAATACATATAATATTTCTTACGTGCCTGTCCCTTTGTATCCTTCTTATTTTCCTACTTAGTTTTTTTATATTAATAAACTTATTTATCTTTTAATTTATACTTTAATTTTCATTTTTTGCAATATAAGTTCAATTTTTTTTCTTTAGTTTCTGTCTTGATCCAATTGTTCCAGTTTACGTACCAAGGGAATTAAAATTCTGGATATCAGGAAGATAAAAAATGCTGAAGTTGCTTTACCAGAGCCAGCGATAAGTAAAATATATAATCTTCAGGCTCAATAAGGTTTGACGCTTATGAAACCCATTATTCCTGAAGATGAACGCTCAAAAGAGCCCCTGGATACTGACAGGGTAATTTATCACCCTGACATGATAAGAGCAAATGAATGGGTTCTTAACGAGTATGAAGCTCCGTTCAGGGAACTCTGTATTTTTGTCCCGTGTGCGAAAAAAAAGCCGTATCATGAGAGCCCTTCTCATAAGAAATTCGACCGTGTGATCTTCGGGATTGCAAAGCCTGAGGACGTACATATTGTAACCTTTGGGACCTGCGGGATTACTCCAAGGGAAATTGACACCCAGTACCCTTTCATGCATTACAGTTTCATGATGGGAAAATGCAATGTAACGAAGGTAAAAAGGGATTTCATTAAAATGGAAAGTGAAAGGCTTGCTGCGTATCTGAAAAAAACAAGGAAAAATTACAAGCACAGGATTGCGTACTGCATTGGGGATTTCAGGACTGCGATGGAAAAAGCTGTAGAAATAGCTGATATTGAAGTAAATATCGTCCCAAAAGCATCAACAATTCAAAACATGCTCCAGCCTGAAAAATCTTTTATTTATAACAGCCTCTCTGCCAGAGAATACCTGCAGGATCTTGCTGACGCAATAAGCGATGCTCTCAAAGTTCCCAGACGGGAAGTTGGGCTCAAAGAAGATATTTCAGTTGATGATTCGGACTGGTATATTCTTTAATATTTAGTCTCTTTACTTTTTAATTCAGATAAATTCTGTCGGTCCTATAATTCCTTTCCTGGAAAATATCATATCTATAATAGTTGCTCTGGAATTTAAAAAAGTATTTTAAACACGGGTTTCTCAATTACATACTGAACTACAAATGCAGATATAAGATAAAATAGATTAAAACAAATATTAAATAAATATAAAAAATATAAAAAAATAGACAAAAAATATAAAAAATATATTAAAATGAATCTAGGCCTGAATCAGTTTTTATCTTATCGAAACCATCATCAAGAGTTTTTCCCGCAGCCATTTTTCCAGCCAGAAAATCTCCTTACTTATTAAGATATTAGTTTCCAACCGTGATATATCTGGGCCTGGTTTCAGTACTGCTGCTTCCCTGATTATTTACTGTTAAGCTTACCGTATATACTCCTGTTTTATTATACACATATACAGGATTCTTTTCTGTTGAAGTATTTCCATCTCCAAAATTCCATTTCCAGTCAGTTGGGGACCCTGTGCTGCTGTCAGTAAAACTAACTCTAAGTGGGGCAGGCCCTGAAGTTGGAAATGCGGAAAAAGCGCCGGTAACAGAGTTTGAAACTGCAATATAGCCGGTTTTAGTCAATACATTTGTGCCGTTTTCATTTGTGGCCGTCAATGTAACAGTATACCGGCCGGATTTATTATACGTATGTACAGGGTCTTTTTCTGTTGAATTATTTCCATCCCCGAAAGTCCATCTCAGGGAACTTGGGGAGCCTGTACTCTCGTCTGTAAAATTAACTATAAGAGGCGCATTTCCCGATGTAGAGGATGCAGAGAATTTCGATACAGGCGTATCTAAAACGCTTGAGACAGCAATACAGCTGGTTCCTGTCAATGCGTTACTGCCGTTTTCATTGCTTGCTGTTAGTGTTACGGAATACAGGCCTGTTTTATTGTATGTATGTACAGGATTCTTTTCTGTTGAATTGGTCCCGTCTCCGAAAGTCCATTTCCAGGAATCTGGAGTTCCAGTGCTCTGGTCAGTAAATTTAACGGTAAGAGGAACTTTTCCTGAGTCAGGAGATGCAGAAAAGCCGGCAACTGGGCCAGGTAAAATATTTGAAACGGTGATATAGCTTGATTTTGTTAAAGTGCTGCTGCCATTTGCGTTCTCTGCTGTCAGGCTAACCGTGTAGCGCCCTGATTTATTATACGTATGTACAGGGTCTTTTTCTGTTGAATTATTTCCATCCCCGAAAGTCCATCTCCAGGAATTCGGAGCTTCTGTGCTCTGATCCGTAAATTTGACAGTCAAAGGCATACTTCCGGAAGAAGGAGAAGCAGAAAATTTCGAAACCGGAGCAGGTAAATTGTTTGAAACAATGATATAGCCGGTTTTTGTCAAAGCATTGCTGCCGTTTGTATTTCCTGTTGTTAATGTAACGGTATACCTGCCTGATTTATTATATGTATGGACCGGATTTTCCTTTGTCGAATTGCTCCCGTCCCCGAAAGTCCATTTCCAGGAATTTGGAAAACCCACACCCTGGTCTGTAAACTCAACAGTAAGAGGTATACTTCCTGTAGTTGGAGCTGCCACAAAATCTGTCACTGGGACAATATTCTCTGGATCGGATACTTGATCCGACAGTGCGCTGTCGTTTTCAGAAACCACAGTTATATAACTTGATTTTTGCACTTTGTTACTACCGTCATCATTAGTTGTTGTCAGAGCAACAGTATAATTTCCTGTTTTATTGTATGTATGTACAGGGTTCCTTTCTGTTGAATTGGTCCCATCTCCGAAAGTCCATTTCCATAGGGCTGGGAAGCCTGTACTCTGGTCTATAAAACTGGCAGTAAATGGGACTTTTCCTGAAGTTGAAGCTGCTGAAAAATCCGTAACAGGACTGCTTAATATATCTGGAACAGCAATATAACCGGTTTTAGTCAAAGCATTGCTGCCGTTTTTATTGTTTGTTGTTAATGTTACGGAATACAGGCCTGTTTTATTGTATGTATGTACAGGATTCTTTTCTGTAGAATTGGTCCCGTCTCCGAAAGTCCATTTCCAGGAATCTGGAGTTCCAGTGCTCTGGTCAGTAAATTTAACAGTAAGAGGAACTTTTCCTGAAGCTGGAGAAGCTGAGAATTTTGAAATGGGAGTTTTTAAAACACTTGAGACAGCAATATAGCCTGTTTTTGTTAAAGTATTACTGCCTTTTTCATTGCTTGCAGTTAATTTAACAGAATATAACCCGGATTTATTGTAGGTATGCAAACAGTTTTTCTCTATTGAAGTATTCCCATCTCCGAAAGCCCATTTCCACGCAGTTGACAGGCCTTTGCTCTGGCCGGTAAAATCAACAATAAGAGGCACTTTTCCTGAAACTGGAGCCGCAGAGAAATTTGGCGCAGGGGCATCTAAATCGTTTGAAACAAGAATAAAGCCGGATTTTGTCAAAGATGTGCTTCCATCTGTGTTACTTACCGTCAGGGTAACAGAGTAAAGTCCCGCTTTATCGTATGTATGTACCGGGTTCTTCTCGGTTGAATTTGTGCCGTCTCCAAAATTCCATTTCTCTGAGGTTGGCGATCCTGTACTCTGGTCAGTAAAACTGACAGCAAGAGGCGCCCTTCCTGCTGTCGGAACTGCTGAAAAAGCAGCAATCGGGCCTTCAAACCCATTTGAAACGGCAATATAACCTGATTTTGTTACTGCAGTCTTGTTTCCGGTCTCATTTAATGTTAAGGTTATAGCATATTGTCCTGATTTTTTATATACGTGCCTTGGATTCTTTTCTGTTGAATTGGTTCCGTCTCCAAAATTCCAGTTCCAGGAAGTCGGAGCCCCTGTGCTCTTGTCAGTAAAAGTAACGGTAAGAGGAGTTTTACCTGAAATTGGGGATGCAGAAAATGCTGGCTGGGCCAGAGCAGTTAATGTTATAAATTTCGAGTCAGTACCGTTTTTATTGTCTGCTGTAAGCGTTACTTTATAGTTCCCTGCTCTGGAATACATATGTTCTGGACTCTTCTGTGTTGAACCTGCTCCATCTCCAAAGTCCCATTTCCATTCCTCTGCATTCGTTGAAAAATCCGTAAACAGGACTGAAAAAGGAGCATATCCTGATGAAAAATTACTGCTGAAGTTTGCAGCAGGAAGGGCTGGTTGTGCCGGTATAGGGCTCATAAACTGCCCGAAAGCAATGGGAATAAAACCTGTATTCACCTTGGCTTCAACCTTATCTGTGGCTGCATTAATTACAGAGACCGTATTTCCAGGGTCATCACTATTGCCCGAGTTTGCCACATATATTTCTGTCCCATCCGGAGTAACTGCAAGCCCGTAAGGGCTTTTCCCAACCGTCACTGCGGTTACAACATTATTTGTGGTTGTATCAAGCACAGAAACATTATTGCTACGTTCGTTAGTTACATATGCTTTTGTCCCATCCGGACTGAGTGCAATTCCCATGGGCCATTTTCCAACAGGGATAGTGGCTGCAACAGTATTCGTCGTTGCATCAATTACAGAAACAGCATTACTTTCGCAATTCGCCACATATATTTTTGTTCCAGCCTGATTGACTGCAACCCCGCAGGGGCCAAGTCCAACCTTTACTGTGGATATAACGGTATTTGTGTCTGTATCAATTACAGAAATATCGTTACTGTAACGGTTTGCAACATACACTTTCTTCCCATCAGGGCTGGCTGCAACTCCTAATGGCCCTATTCCTACAGATATGGTGGCTGTAACGGTATTTGTGGCCGTATCGATTACCGAAACCCCGTTTATATCACGGTCTGCTACAAACAGTTTTTTTCCATCTGGTGTTACAGCAATTCCGCAGGGCCCGTATTTATAGCCAATATCTATGGTTGCTATAACTTTATTTCTGGCGGTATCAATTACGGAAACAGTGCCTCTGTCCTTGTAATTGGAATTGGTGATATATGCCCTTGTTCCATCCGGACTGAGTGCAATTCCCAGAGGATCAGACCCTACGGGCACTGTCGCTTTAAGGGTATTGTTTCCTGTATTAATTACAGAAACACTATTGCTGTCAAAGTTCGTAATATATGCATATGTAGATGCACGAATTCCTTTTGGCACAACATTTACTTTAGCAATTTTTGAATCTATGCCGTTTGGATTACTTACTGTGAGACTGACAGTATAGATCCCTGTTTCAGAATAGGTATGCGTAGGATTCTGTTTTGTTGAGCCTGACCCATCTCCAAAGTCCCATTTCCACGAAATCGCATTTTCAGACAGGTCTGTAAATTTGACAGGAGTAAAAAGAAAAACATAATCCGATACAATGTTACTGCTAAAATTAGCTGAAGGATAAACCGGGAGTACAGGGATGGAACCTATGGATTGGGCAGAAGCATAAGGACTTTTCCCTACAAACATTGTTGCTGTAACTGTGTCAGTAGCAGTATCAATTACTGCAATTGTATTACAGGAATTGATCGCTACATATGCCTTTTTTCCATCCGGAGCAACAGCAACTCCCATAGGGTTTGGCCCAACCGGTATTGTAGTTACAACCTCATTTGAAGAAGCCTCTATTGCGGAAATAGTGCTGAATATTTCAGCATTGCTGGTCACATATATCTTTTTTCCGTCAGGGGTAACAGCAATTCCCGAAGGCGTACCTTCTACTTTTATTGTGGTTGTAACAATATTTTTCGCAGTGTCAATTATATGGACACTTTTGCCGTCAGAATCCGTTACATAGGCCTTAGTTCCATCCGGGGAAATCACAATTTCCCTGGGCCCTTTTCCCACCTGTATTTTGTTTATGACTGTCCTTTTAGCAGAATCAATTATGGAGACAGTTTTATCCCCGTAATTTGTTACGTATATCTTTTTCCCATCCGAACTTACTGCAATCCCACTGGGAGATTTTCCTGTATTCACCGTACTTATAACGGTATTTGTGAGGGTATTAATTATAGAAATAGAGTTACTGACAAGATTTGTAACATATACTCTTTTTCCATTCGGGCTGATTATAATTCCCTGAGGGGAATTTCCTACAGGCACAGTCGCTGAGACAGTATTTGTTGCAGTATCAATTACGGATACATTATTGCTGTGAGAATTTACAGCGTATAACTTTGTTCCATCCGGATTTATTGCAGTCGCTGCAGGGTTGGAGCCTACAGGTATTGTAGCTGTAACTCTGTTTGTGCCCGTGTCAATTACAGAGATGTTGTTACTCTCTTCATTTGCAATATATGCAAATGAAGAGGCGCCTGCAAGATTTACCAGTATTAAAAAAGCAAGTATTGTTATACCGGAGATTTTACTGAGAGCAGTTTCTCTGGATATTTTACTGCATCTTATTCCTTTCATTTTAGCCCCCACAGCGCATGAATATTAAATTTATGGATAATTTAAAACCTGGAATTTTAACGTTTTTTCTAAGGATTATTTTCTATAAAGAATATTCAGCAGGTCGGTGATTGAGTAATTCAATAAATCAGAATTTTTAGATAAACTACCTCTCGCACATACATACGAAAATAAAAAATGACAGGTAAAAAGATTCTACATAACTGTGTAGAATAATTGTAAATCAAAAGATAATAACCTTTTCTTTAAATGGCAATTACCCTCAGGAAATTGTTTCTTTTTAGAGTGAAATAAATTTTAGCACTACACTGGAGATCTCATAAAATAATTTAAAGAAAGGTTAAAGATAAAATGATTACAGACAACCAAATATTATATAAAAAGTTATATAGAAGGTTTTAGAGAAAAATCTCAAAGAAAACCTGAAAATACTAAATAGTACACAGAGGGTACTATACAGAGAATATCGTTAAAGAGAATATTATTAAAGAAAATATTATTAAAGAGAATACTATTAAGAAAGTACTCTTTTACTCTCTTTAAAAAGGGCATTTAAAAGAATTAACAGAAAATATGATTTTATAGTTTAAAAATTTAAAATTTTTATTTCTGCCAGAGAAATCTTAATTTCCATTTTATCTTACGGATTAATTATCATCTAGCCTTACAGTTTCTCCTACTGAAAGCATGAGTTCTCCGAAAAGTAATTTTTCCAGAGTTTCAGCCACATATTTTCTTTGCTGGTATTTCTGAATATCTTCATGCATCCTGAGGTCAGAATCTACCTGGACTCGAAGCAGAGCAAAATGAAAGGCTTTTTCATTTTTTATCTGTGTAGTAAAAAAGGTTTCAAGCATATAAGGAAGTTTCAGGGGATCTTCTATGGCTTCACTTAAGAGGAGCATTTCTTCAGGGATATCCTGATAATCTGTACAGATATCTTTTCTTCCTGTAATAAGTTGCAGGTCCTTTGCAGAATATTTTTTTTCCAGAATAATAACTTCTCCGATTATGTTTCCCACTTCCTGTTATTATTAAATTAAAATCCCTGATACAGGATGTCTGGTAAAGGATGAAATATCCTCCAAATACTTATATCAAGCTGCTTGCATCTAAATATGAAGCGAATAAAGGGAATAAAAAAGGCTCAAGCCAGCATTCCCTTTACAATTATATCGATTGCATCATCTTCTTCAAGGCCTCGAGCCATAAGGGTTTCGACTTCTTTTTTATCCACGCACCCAATTGCTGCCTCATGAGTTACCTTAGCCAGAGGATTATCAACACGTACTATCGGAATAGCTTCAGCTTTTGCATTCCCCTGAATAACTTCCATGCAGTCTACATGGCCTCTGGCCCTTGGGGCGCGGCCTTCGGTGATTCCCCTGAATTCAGACTCTGCCGAATCGGTAATAGCCAATCGGCTTTTAATTACACTTCTGGCATTCTCCCCATTAAGGGATATTTTTTCTAGGATTTTTATTTTGTCGTCTTTTTTCCCATAAACTTTCGTAACCATCTCGCAGATAGAGTCTTTTTCGGCATCCACGCTGTAATCAAACTCAAGATATCCTACTCTACCTGAGACCAGGGAAAAATTAGTATAATAGCTGCCTCCTTCCTCGATTCTCACATGAGCTTTTGGAATTACCTGAATTCCTCCGTGAGGGCCGTGAAAATGCGTTTCCGTGTATTTGAGGGAGGCATTTTTTCCTATAAGCATTTCAGCATCCATTTTGTGGATAACTTTTACGGCATTGGGAAACGTACAGTGAGCTATGAGTTCAACAGCCGAATCTTCTTCGGCTACGAAATTCATTTTAATTTCCTGAAGCCCGTCTTTTGGGATGAGCCCGAAACAAAGGTGAACCGGCAGAGGGATTTTGTATCCTTTCTTTATTGTAAGTTTGATATCCACGCCGTGCTCAAACTCATTTTTTTCGAGCACAATGCCCTCTGTTCCATTTGCACTCAGGACTTTGTTTCCGCTTACAACCAGACTTGCAAGGTCATGTTTATGAAGAGCTGCAGCATCTCCTCCTGCTGCCGTATAAGCTTCGCTTATAGCTTCCATTTCTCTTGGGACCGTATTAAGGGTAATTTGTTTCATCATCAGACCGCCTTTGGGGGAGAAACTCTGCTGTCGCAGGGTATACATCTATTCTTGAAAAATTCGCTGATTTCCAGGGGGTCTCCGCTCCTGAGGATAGCTCCTTCACACATTAAAGAGGCTTTATCCGAGGCTGCTGCTATTTCTTCCCTATGGGTAATTACAAGCACTGAAGAGCCGTTTTCCTTAAGAGTTTGGATTAAGCCTACGATTTCTTTCAAAGAGACAACATCAATCCCGGAATCCGGCTCATCAAGAATTGCAAGTTTGGGTTTCATTGTAATTATAGAAGCCAGCTCTATACGCTTTCTCTCGCCCCCGCTGAGCGCCTCCCCTACCTCTCTGTTGAGATACTTTTCGGGCTTAAGGTCAACCTTTCTGAGGGCTTCTTTTAGTTCTTCTTCGGTTATGCCGCCATGGCTCTGGGCCCCGATTGCCAGATAATCCCTGACTCTCAGGCCTTCAAAGCGGGCAGGCTCCTGCCAGGCAAGGGTTATCCCTTTTCTTGCGCGCTCGGTAATTGAAAGCTGGGTAATATCTTCCCCATTGAAATTGAGGCTGCCTTCCTCATGCTCGTAGCCCTGGAGTCCCATCAGGGTGTAGGCAAGGGTGCTTTTTCCTGCGCCGTTTGCCCCTATAATACTATGGATTTCCTGGTCCCCTATCTCAAGGTTAACTCCACGCAGGATTTTTTTCCCATCACGGCTCAATACCAGGTTTTTTAAGGATAAAATCTCTGACACCTCTAGCATATTTTACTTTGGATCTTTACTTTATTCTGACCTTTACTTTGAACTCTGCAACAGATCTCTGCAGCGCTCCAGATCCTTAACAGTATTTACGTTAATTGCTAGTTTTGGATTCTCAAGTATCAGATTAAAGTCTTCCTGTTCGTTCCTGATTTGTGAACTGTCCAGAATATTAATCCCGGTAGGTACGATTAATTTTCCATCTTTATTGAAAACCGTATCAGGTCTTATCCCTGTCCCTTTGCAAATATTGATTGGAACGTACACAGAAAGTGCAGGTTTGCCTGCTTCTTTATATTTCTCGATAACGCAGTCGATAAGCTCGGGATCTATCAAAGGAAGATCTGACATTATAATCATAACAGGCCCTGTACTCCCGGCAGTCTCTACTGCATAGATCATATCTCCCACATAATTTCCCCCAAAGGTTCTGATTATCTGGACTTCCCCTTTATAGCGTTCTTCAATCATTATTTCTGTCTTAGGGGTTACAGGGGAAACTGCTACGAAAATTCTATCTATGTTTTTTGTGGCTCTAAGAGTGTCGATTACATAACTTATGAGTGGTTTTCCAAGCAGTTCGACGCAGGGCTTTTCCCCCATTCCAAGCCTCTGTCCGAACCCGCCTGCCATTACAATAGCGTCCATTCTAAACCTCCCATATCTCCATTTAATGATAGTTTCAATATAACTGCAAGAATTATCAGGGCAGTTACCCTGCCAATTTCATTAGCAGTACCGATTCCGTCTCCGTTTAAGCCTCCGAAATGGGCATAGCTCCTGTTAAGAAGCACAAGTGTACAGACACAGGCAGCCAGGTACGGCAAAAGCCCAATCCATCCGAAAGGCAGGAAGCATACAACAGCCCCGAATATAAATCCTATAAGGAAATTCTTTGGGGTAGCTCCGTTTATAGTCATTGTCCCAAGTCCGGGATAAGCCTGTTTATCCTGTGGAGGGATAGGCTTTCCAAAAGCAGCAATTGTTAACATCGACTGCTTTGCACTGACCTCTGCGATAAACAAAGCTGCAAACATGAATTTTGGCAGGTCAGATTCGAAAACTGCAAGTCCTTCTTCCTGAACTGCCCTTATTGAACCGTAAAGAGTAAGGAGTAACAGTATGCAAAAAGCTACCCCGCCTGTGCCGAGGGTTGTATCTTTTAAAGCCCTGAGCTTTTTTTCAAGGGAGCCGTGGGCCATAAACCCGTCCCCCATATCAGTAACTCCATCCAGATGATTAAAACCCGTAATATAGTATATGAATCCCATAATAAGGGCTGCAAGCACAGGCCCTGGAAAGACTATCTGCCCTACATATGCAACTGCTCCTATCAAAAGTCCGAGCACGGCTCCTACAACAGGATAGAAATATATTTTTTTCATAAGCTCGTCTATCCCTTCCATACTGATTCCGACAGGGATGGTCGACAGGAAGCCAAAACCCGACTTGAAAGCAAGTAAATATGAATTCATCTTATATCGCCTGTTTTTTAATCCTTTTTATCTGCAAACTCTGCCATACCCCTTGAATACATGCTGGAAGAAACTCCTCCTATAAGGCCTCCTATAATGTCATCCATAAAGGGCCCGAGATTTGCAAGTATGCCTGGTTTTTGCTTATCGTACCTGACAAATTCGAATGCACCTTTTGAGCCGCTAATGTAGGTTGCAATGCTTGTGCCAAGGACTTCGTCTGCAATTATAAAGCTCAGGTCTTTTTCATAATCCCTTTTACTGAGATTCGGAAGTGTGCCTGCCCTTCCTTCCCTTTCAAGGAGAATTCCCGAATAGATCAGAAGACAGAGGTTTGGGTCCGAAAGCGCGTATTTGAGTTCTCTTTTAAACAGAGCCTCAGCCTTTTCCCTGGTTTCAAGCCCTGGATGCGGGACATACATCTCAAGAGCAGTATCTGCAAGCTCCTGAATGCTTATGCCCTCTTCAGCAAGGACATCAAGAATATCGACCGTAGCTTTTCCCTCTGATTTTTCAGGCTGCCCTTTTTTCAGGTCCCTTTCCTCAATATCTGATAATTTCATGCTATCACTCGGGGTTTTGAATAAACAATGATTCTTAAATTCGAATTCGATTTTAGTAAAGCAATTAGTGATTTTCCTGATCTGAACCTTAATTAGATAATTTTCAGTTTGATTTTAATTTGAATTAAATTTGAATTAAATTTGAATTCAATTAGAGTGTCAGTAAATGGTAAATCAGACATTTATTCACTTGATTTGTTTATTAGATAGAATTGTATTAAATGAAATTTGGATTAACAATTTAATCAGCACAGATTTACTCTCTACATAATACTGTGTACCTTGATCATAGTATGATCTTTATTAATATGGTTAATCAGAATTGCTATAATCAGTAATCGGCCGAAAGTTGTCGATTATTTGATTATAGGGGATTTATAAATAAGGATGGGCTCCAGCTATCTGGATTACAGCCATAAAAGCCACAAGTGAGAAGCCTGAAGCAATTGCTATTAATTGGGAGACCCGTTTTATATCCTTTATCTCGGTTGGGGGGTAAGAAGCTCCCAGCACATAAGTATCGGGTTTTTCAAGTTTAACGCCCAGAGCGCCTGCTGTTGCTGCCATCGGGTAGCCGGAATTTGGGGAAGGTGTTTTCATTCCATCTTTAAAGGCGCTTTTTATACTATTAAAAGGATTTATCTCTCCAAGCTTTTTTGGGAGTAAAGTAAGCGTGAAAGCCGCTGCAAGGATAAATATAACTGAGATTCTGGCAGGAATCCAGTTTAAGACGTCATCGGATTTTGCTGAGAAATAACCCAGTTCTCTGTATGGTTCGGTTTTGTATCCTACCATAGAATCCAGAGTACTTATGGCTTTGAATATATAGGCAGCTACAAGTCCGTATCCTCCGAATATTGCATAATAAAAAATAGGACTTAGGATCCCATCAACATAATTTTCGGATACGGATTCGATGACTGCAGAAGACATCTGGGTTTTGGTTAATTTTGAAGGGTTTCGGCTTACATAAATCGGGAGAAGTTCTTTTACTTTCTCAAGCCTGTTTTCTTCAAGGTGCCTGTATATTTCTCTGGCAGGGCTCAGGAGGCAGTTAATGGCAAAGGTAGCTTTCAGGAAATAGGCTTCTATAAGCAGTCCAAGAAAGCGGGGCATTGCAGGCAGAGCCGAGATATAAAGGACAGAATAACCAAGTAAACCTGCAAATAAAACGCAGCAGAGGGCCATTAGAACCCCGTACAGTTTCCTGTGGGTTTTTGGAGCTGCATTTTTTAAAAAATTAATTAATTTTCCTATCCAGACTACAGGATGTAAGGCAGCAGGCGGCTCTCCTAAAAAAATATCTATGGCTGCTGCAAGCAGGAGTACAAGTGCAAGGTGCCCGCTGTCCGGCATGATCATAAAATAGGCTCCATTACTTTTTTCCAGGCAACTTTTACAAGCTTATCAGTGTCTCCTTCCTGCATAAGGCAGTCGAGAATCTGCTGGGCTATTTCTTTTTTATGGACAAGATGACAGTCAACACAGCTCCAGACTTTCCCGCCCCTTGAACTCTGAATCCATTTTCCTCCTGTTTCTTCCTTTTCACAGGGATAGAAAGGACAGAAACAGAAAGTGCAGTTCTGGCCTTCAAAATGACAGGGATAATATTCGCAGGTTTTTCTGCCTCCTATACCTTCTTCAGAGGCTTTTTCAATCACATGCTGGAGTTCATTTTTTGCCTGTTCCCTGCCCCATTCGGTAATAACGTCTCCGATTGCAGCAATTAGTTTATCGTTCTCTTCGCGAGTCCGGACTGCAACCCTTATGTAATCTTTGCCAAGCCCATGAAAAGAGGAACAATCTCTTACCAGGACTCCACGAGCTGCCATACTCGCGCTTAATTCGGTTGAATCAAGCATGAATTTGCTAATATTAACCAAAATGAAGTTTACATTTACTTCGCCTGCTTCAAAGCCCCTGATCCTGTCAAGCTTAGCTTTAAGCGTTTCTCCTTCTTCCTGAATCAGAGTTCTGGCTTTTTTCAGGTAGGGGTTTTCAATCCCACCTTCTATATTTAGAAGGGCAGTAGCTGTGGCATTTGCAATTGTCCCAAGGTTCCAGGAGAGCCTTGCTGTATTCAGGATTTCAGCCATTTCAGGGGAGGCTATTCCAAAGCCCATTCTTATCCCCGGAATTGCAAAATCTTTTGTTAGAGACCGCATTACAAAAACGTAGTTATTGGTGGTTGCAAGGTCTGCGACACTCTGTTCAGGGTCAGAGAGTTCGATAAAGGCTTCATCTACAAAAAGCAGGGTTTTGTGTTTGGTGCAGCGTTCAGCCAGCTTTATCAGTTCTTCTCTTGTGCGAAGCTGCCCTGTAGGGTTGTTCGGATTGCAAATAAAAAGGATTTTTGCTCTTTTGAGCATTTCATCAGAAAGGGTTTCTATTTCCTGCTGGCTCGGATATTCGGGCTTTGCTCCGAGAATCCTGCACTGCATTTCATATTCCCCGAAAGTCGGCCAGGGAAGGAGGACAGTATCTCCTTTTTCTATAACACATTCGACTAAAAGCCTGACAATTTCCGTAGACCCATTTCCAGGAATAATGTTTTCATGAGTAACGCCCAGCCCTACAAATTTTGCAGCAGCTTCCCGAAACTCCAGGTACCTGTTGTCAGGGTATTCCATTATTTTTTCGAGGCCTTTTTTAAGAATTTTTTCAAAGTCTAATCCACTTTCCGGATGTTCAAAGGGATTTCCCAGGGGATTAAAGTTTGCACTGAAATCAAGAATTTCGCGTTCAGGAATCCCGTAAGTCTCAGACGTTTCCTGGATCAGCCCTCCATGCCTGCAAGGTTTTAGGGCCAGCAGATGTTCCCTTAAAGGTACACTTTTTTGCTCTGACACGTTAATCGCAAATATTAATGTGAATCATGTATATTAAGCTGCTTATTATAATATTCACCCTAAACTTGCTTTTAATTGCTTTATGGTTATTTGATTGCGAAAAATTTGGGTTCTGGAATCCATTCTACTTTATTTGGGTTTATAAATATATTATTCTAGTTTTTAAATATATTTTAGGATTCAAATTTTAAATTCCAGATATTATTTTTAGAACTTTTTGAGCTGAATTCTTTACCTGTTTAGCTGATTATTTTCTTGTTTTATTTATCCATTTTAGATGGATCGAAAAAGTAAAATAAAACATTTCTAACTATATTGAAAAATAAGGATCTCAGAAAAACAAAGACTTAAAAAACATAATAGAACCCAATCTGTATGAGTTATATATAAGCAGCAGATTATGCTAGCAAGATTTAGAAGCTGATGTTTTTCGGTAATTATTTGATAATTATTCAATTAGTATTAATTGCAGTTTACTAATTACAGCTATAACTGTTTAATAAGCCTCTATAAGTATTTGACAAGTATTTGAGAATCAGGTGCATTTAAAAATGACAGTAAACAGACCAAGAGGGACCCGGGACTTTTTACCTGCAGATACTGCCCGGAGAAGGTATGTGGAAAGTGTTATGCGAAAGGTTGTCCGCAACTGGGGTTACAGGGAAATAATTACCCCCACGTTTGAGCATCTTGACCTTTTCACCCTGAAATCCGGAGAAGGAATTGTAGGGGAACTCTACAACTTCACGGATAAAGGGGGCAGAGAAATGGCTCTCCGGCCTGAACTTACTGCTCCTGTAATGCGCCTGTATGTAAATGAACTTCAATCTTTCCCAAAGCCCCTTAAATTGTTCTATTTTGAAAACTGTTTCCGCTATGAGCGGCCTCAAAAAGGCCGTTTCAGAGAATTCTGGCAGTTCGGAGTCGAACTTATAGGCAGCGGAAAACCAGATTCAGATGCCGAGGTTATTGCGCTTGCTGATGCCCTTTTAAAAGCAGTCGGGGTCAAGGGAGATATGAAGCTTGGAAATCTTGCGGTTATAAGGACTCTCTTGAAAACTCTTGAACCCGAAACTGTAAGCAAAATTATGAGGCTTGTAGACAAAAAAGAATACGAAGGCCTTGAAGCCCTGCTCGAGGAGATTGGGGCAGAAGAAAAATTAAAATCTGACCTTTTCCGACTGATTAAGCTTGAAGGCAAAGACATTCTTCAGGATGTAAAAGAAATAGTTGGGGACATTCCTGAACTTATAGGTTTTGAAAAAATCCTTACATTCCTTGATGTATACGGAGTAAATTACTCACTCGATTTTGGAATCGCACGCGGACTTGATTATTATACTGGCATGGTCTTTGAAGTTTACGCAGAAGGGCTTGGCGCACAAAAACAGGTCTGTGGAGGAGGTTCCTATCAACTCATCCAGCTTTTCGGCGGAGGAGATGTCCCTTCCACTGGTTTTGGAATCGGGTTTGACAGGATAATGGAAATCTGTCCGCTTGAACCGCCTGTGCCCAAAACTTTTGTCCTGGTTTCAAAGCCTGCTACCCATCTGGAAGCTATAAAATTTGCAAATGAATTAAGAAAATATGCGCCAGTACATATCGATCTCATGGAACGGAATTTCAAAGCTCAGCTTTCTTTTGCAAATACTATTGATGCGGATTATGCTGTTATAGTCGGGGAAAAAGAGCTTGAAGCAGGAAAACTTACTTTAAGGGATATGGTCTCAGGAGAACAGGAACTTTTGACACTGGAAGAGATTATAGAAAAGGCATCTTAAAAGTGTGGATAAAACATTAATTCTTCCATTTTAATTTTTCATTATTTTTCTAATTTATTTTTTCATTTTGTTCTATTCTATCTGTAAATTAGACCTCTTTATTTTTAATTCTTCGTTTTCTTCATTTTTGCTGCAGTTTAAATTGTAGTTAAAAGTCTCGATTTTTTCCTTATTTTTGAATATAGGCGAAAAATCACATTAGGAAGATTTATAAGAATATATATCTTTCAAAAAAAAAGAATAAATATTTTTGGAAAATGCATTCCGTAAAATCTTAAGAATCTTATAGTTCTTTTAGGCAATTTCGTATCTTTCTCTTAAGGCTTTGAATCCGCCTTAGTTAAGCTCCCTATGTCTTTATTAATTTGTTTCAATATGTCACCCGATAGATATAACCAGATGAATCCGTATATACAGTTACAGAATCATGGTATTGTCTGGATGTTAACAACGTCGAATATACTTCTAATTCCTGGGTATCAGTTGGGCAACTAATCCAGAACCAACCTAAATCGTTACCAGAACTATCCTGCAGATAAACACTAGTAAGACCAGTATCGTCTACAGTATCTATGGTTTGCACTGTTACATCGTAATACTCATTTTCTAAAGAACCACCAGTGCTCTCAGTAGTTAGATTCACTCCCGAACCATCAGTAGCGTTAGTGACATTTGTTGACGATGATTTCTCTTCTTTTGTTAAGGGTGCTGCAATTGAAGGATTTTCTGATGAGGTTCCATTCTCAGTATTAACTCCAAGCACGAGTGGAATTGTCCCTACTAACAAAAAAACCGCTAAAACCGCATATACAAGTTTGCTTTTTGACATTTCATTTCCCCCGAATGTACTTCTTACGTATGTAAAGGCATACAAAGCATTGAAAGTCTATCACAAGTGTTTTTGGTTTAAATTTTCTATTCAGGCTGGTAAAACCAACATTAGCATACACCTTAACAAAATAAACCGATTTATTAACCGACTTATTCTCTTACAGCCAAAGAATTGTGTATTTAAACAGTTGATAATTCAATGCTTTTGTCGACGCTGAAAAATCAGCACAATTATTCAATCTATATTATATTTTCTGATGATATAAATAAAAAGAAGAATGCATTTTAAGAAACACAATTACTATTAAATTATATATTTTTAGTAAAATATCAAACTGCATATTTAGGGTCATTTTTTTAAAGAGGAAACCAAAAGCCCTTTTTTATCCCGCTATCTAAATAAAATATTTGCGAATTCTAACAACAGACATATAAAGCCTATATACCTAAAAGAACGGATTCTAACTATTTATTAAAAGTTTAAATTAAATCTTATTATTTTAAAATGACTATAGAAAACTTGAATTTTTTTAAATTTAATAAAACAGAAAAATTTATAACATCAACCTAGTCTTTGGACCAATTTTTCAGTTACTTGCCTATTATCCAAATTATGCGAATATTTTCTGAAGATAATCTCATATAATAAGGAGAGTTTGAAGTCTTATTGATATATTTGAAAAACGTATTTTAAAGCCCGGGCACAAACAGGTGAGTAGTTGGAGCCAATTATTGAAGTCAGGAACCTTAGCAAAGTCTTCTTCTCAAGAGGAAGGAAAATAACAGCAGTGGATAATGTTAGTTTCGATGTATTTGATGGAGAGATTTTCGGAATGATTGGCCCGAATGGGGCTGGCAAATCCACTACGTTTTCGGTACTGACCACACTAATAAAACCCACAAGCGGAAAAATTAAAGTTGCAGGTTTTGATGTCGAAACCGAAGACGATAAAATAAGACCAATTATCGGCATAGTCCCCCAGAAGCTCAGCCTTTATCCTGACCTTACTGCAAGAGAAAACCTGGAACTTATGGGCAACCTTTATGGGGTTCCCAAAGACCTGCTTAACGAGCGAATTGAATATTACCTGCGGCTTGTCAAACTTGAAGACCATGCCGATCGTTTTACAGGAGGCTTTTCAGGAGGCATGAAACAGCGCCTTTCGGTAATCTGTGCAATCCTGCATGACCCGCAGATAATATTCTGGGACGAACCCACAACAGGGCTTGATCCTCAGACAAGAAGATCCATCTGGAATTTTGCGAAAAAATTCAATAGCGAGGGAAAAACCCTGATTTTTACGACCCATTACATGGAAGAAGCAGACGAACTCTGCGACAGGGTTGCTATAATGAATTTAGGAAAGCTTGTGGCTGTGGACTCTCCGGCGGCTCTGGAGGAAAAATCCAGATGTAAGAATCTCGAAGGAGTGTTTATTCACCTGACAGGGGAAGAGGTGCGTGATTAACATGGATCTGAGAACCGAATTAAAAACTTCAGCAGTAATCATGAAAAAGGAATTCAAGCAATTTTCCAGAAAAAAAGCCCTTCTGGTCCCTTTCTTTTTATTTCCGATAATCATGATGGTATTTTTTGGCTACGGGATGGGTGGGACCGTCAAAAATGCTCCTATCCTGATAGTCAATGATGATACAGGTATGGCTTCAAGTTCCCTTGTACATGAAATCGGAAGTTTCAGCCCAAAGTTTGGCGATGATCCTATGTTTTCTATAACCTATACAAAGGATATGTCGCAGTCCGAGGCTGAAAATAAAATCGATGCGGGCATGTATAAAGCTGTGCTCCTTATCCCTCATGATTACACCGAGCTTACGACAAAGAACCAGACTGCAACCCTGACTCTTCTAACCGATTCCACAGATACAACGACAAGCGGCATAATTACTAATTTTATGAGAGAACTTGTTTCAAGGACAGGATTTATTTCTTTAAATATTCCCAATATTTACGGCGACCTTGAATACATGGATTTTCTTGCCCCGGCCGTAATAGCCCTCGGAGTTTTCTTCGGGACAGTAGCAACCACCGGTTCTGCGATTGCAGGGGAAAGGCAGGACGGCACTATAGTCAGGATCCTTATGACTCCTATCACTAAAAGGTCAGTAATTCTCGGGAAAACAATTCATCAGCTAATTTTGCAGTTGTTTAGAGGGGTAATTCTTATCCTGATTGCATATTTTATTTTGGGAGTTCAGATGAACGGGAGCTGGCTCCTTGTTGCTCTTGTGCTTGTGATTTTTACGCTTGTAGGGGTCGGACTCGGGATAACCATGTCAGCGAGTGTTAATGATATCGAATCTTTTATGCAGATGAACTTACTTGTCACGCTCCCATCTATGTTTGTTACAGGAGTATTTTATCCTTTGAGTTCACTTCCTGATTGGATGCGTATAATAGCCTATGTTATGCCCCTTACATATGCAAATGACGCTATGCGCACTATTATGATCAAAGGTCAGGGCCTGAACTACATAGCTACCGATTTAATAATACTCTCACTTTTCGCAATTGTCACTTTCAGCTCAGGAGTTTATCTTTTCAGGAGGGAAGCATAAATGAACAGACCAGTACTATTTAAATCAGTATCTAAATCAGTACCACTTTGTTCCCTGCTTTTTATTGTAACTATTCTAATTTTTACTCTGATTCCATTTGCCAGTGCAGTTTCCGATACTCCAGACACCTACAATATTCCCAGAAGTTTTAACCTTGGAAAAAATTATTATAACGTTTACGGCAGTCCTGACCTTCATGCAACCATTGTTGGCAGTAATGAATTCGAAAGAGGCCAGACAGCTACTCTGAATCTGGATGTAATGAACAGAGGAAAACTTCTGGGCTTTGAGAATGATAGAACGCCTTCCGGGGCAAATGAAATCTATGCAGCCCAGACAGAAATGAAACTGGAGAGCAGTATAGTGGATGCAACCGGAGTTGTAGCTTCCCTTTCAGCCCCTCCGGAAAGCCCTATTGAAATCAAATCGATCAGCCAGCAGATCGGCTCGATAAAAAGCGGAGAAAATGCCGTTTTACCTGCAAGATTCGACATAGAAATAGATCAAAACGCAAAAGCAGGCGAATACCCTCTTTACTTAAATCTCACTTATGATTACCAGAAAAATGTTCAGGTTACAAATGCAAATGCCAGTGCCCAGACCTATGACATAAACCGCTGGTACGGAACGATGGCCCAGAACCAGACTTTAATTATTAAAATAAAAAATCAGGCTAACTTTGAAATTGTAAATACCACAGGCAGCCTCTATCCAGGCGGAGATAACATAATTGAAATAGCCATTAAAAATACTGGGGAAGAAGAGGCAAGAAATGTTAGAGCCATAGCCAATCCTTCAGATCCTTTAAGCACGACTGATGATATGGCTTTCCTGTCTGATATGGCTCCTGGGGACACGGCTGTTGCAAAGATCAAGATCAAGGCTGACAGCGAAGCTATCCCTAAAGTCTATTCCGTGGATACGGTATTGAGATATGAAACTCCAGAAGGAAATATTAATTACTCAGACACACTCCAGGCCCCTGTTGAAGTTCAGGAAGCGGGATTTTTCCAGAGACTTTTTGGCTGGTTTAACTAAAAAGCAGCTTCTTAAACTGCTCTTTATATTTCAATAAGAAAAATTACTTTCAATCTCGTTTAATCTTGTAATTGACACTGTATTATCAAGCACACAACAAGAAATAGAAGTTATTATAAATATAAAACTAAATAAAAATAAAATAAAACAAAATCCTTTTTAAATAAAATTGAAATTGAATTTAGGTTAGAATAATTTATGAACCTAAATTCTGCTTGTTATTTTCATAACTGCTGACTGTGCTCTTTAATTTCTCTGCATGTTTATATATCCCATTTAGATCTTCAATAGGAATCTTCTCTTCATCTTTATTATCTGTAAAAAGACCTAGATATTTTTGCTTAGTGTTAAAATACATACGGCAAATCGGTTTTCTATTATTGTCGTCCAGCAATACACCGCAGTAACTTTTTTTATCTCTAATGGCAATCCTTTTTAGATCCAAGTTTTCACGAAGAATAGCTTTTATAATATAGTAACCTTCTAGCTCTTCTGGACTTGTTACAATTTCATCCGAATTATTGTTTACAGTTTCAGGAAAAGACGGTTCTTTGTCTTCATTTGAATTTGAGATTTGCATATAATCTTTTGTATTGGAAGAAAGAGATTCCTCAGACATTGCGAACTTTAATCTATCATTTATCCTGTCATTAATAAATTGATTAAGGGCATTTTTTGTAAGAACTGTAAATCTGTCACGGACGCTTTGAGTGAAAGGAGCATTATTTACCTTTTTAGTGAAAAATTTTACGAACTCTTCAGAAGGATTATTTATTTCATTGGCAAGAATCGACTTAATTTCTTTCGTATATTTTAATTCACATGCCACACTCGCTAAGTCATCAATATTAAAGGACTCTTTCTTAAATCTCTTTAATTCGTTTATTAAAGGTTCTTTGATGTCCAGTAAATTTATCTCCAAAAAAGACTTATCATCCATTTTGTTTGGGGCATCAATGTCTGTATAGAACCGATATATAATTCCATTTGTTAAGATTCCGATTTTTGCTTCGCTTACACTAAAATATCTGAATAGTTGAGAAGCATACTCTTTATCCAAATCAGCATCAATACTTTTACATTCGATTAATATTATTGGTTTACCATCTCTAAAAATAGCATAATCTACTTTTTCGCCTTTTTTAGTACCATAATCAGTAGTAAACTCAGGAACAACTTCTGTTGGATCAAAAACATTGTACCCTAATATATTTAAGAGAGGCATAACAAGGGCATTTTTTGTTGCCTCTTCAGTTTTTATATTCATTGATATACTTGGAATTTTAGCAGCAAGCACTTTAATCTGGTCGATAAAATCCACTATTCTACACCCCTTATAAAAATTTAATATATAGGGCATAAATACATAAATCTTATAGATATTTTTTTTGTTTTTGTTTTTGTTTTCTTTATTGTGTATAGGATATCCCAACACATGAGAAGACATCTTTTTATATACAAACAGACTAAATTTATTTACAAACTGTTAAATATTATTTTTATTGGGGGTTATTTTACGGCTAATAGGTTCGCGTTCTATTCCCGGTTTAAAACTGATGAATCAGCGGTTTTTGCGCTTCCTTTTAGATTTACAATTTCAAGTATTCTTTTTTCCTTACTTTTATTAACCTCTTCGGTCGGTGTTTATGGTTTTCTGGACGATATGAAGGAGAAAGAAACTCTGGACGAGGTTTCAAAATTAACAGGTGCGGCTGAACAGCTCTCACTCCGGGGGGAAGGCAGTGAGATTCTTCTTGAATTGGATGTGCCTGAAGGAGTTTCAGTAGATTTCGGAACTTTGCCAGGCAGCCAGAATAAATGGCCGGCAGATGCGAAAAATTACTGCATTAAAATAGAAAACAGTATAAGATTTTATTCTTCAAATGCGGCTTTTTCAAATTCTAAACTCAACGGCCCTGTATCTTTTGGCCCTGGAAGGCATAACCTCTTACTCTCAACGAAAATAGAACCAAATTCCGGGAGGCTTTTCGTGTTGATCTCCAAGAAAGGGCTTTGAATTGAACTTTGTTTTCTCGTAATTGATTTGAAGAAAATTGAAATTTGGAAACAAATCCTGGGGATAAATGGTGAAAAATCTTAATCTCGATAATTCGGCATGGGCAGATTTTTTAATTTCAAAAGCAGCTCTGATCCTTGTCAGTATTGTCCTTTTTGCAGCCCTCTTTCAACTGGTTGCAGGTTTTAAGGATCTGGAAGTTCAGCAGCAGCTGGACTCTCTTGCCTGGGATTTTAAAACTGCAGTTGATGAGATAGGAGCAAACAATTCTCAGCCAAATTCCCTGGAAAATTTTGAGGTTAAGGAAGATTACGAAGAATTTTCAGAGACGTTTTACTGCTTTTCCGAAAAAGAAATTTATCAAAACCTTCCCCTTAAAGAAAACTTAAAGGTATACATTTCGGGTGAATATGTTTGTTTAGAAACCAATTTAGATGCCGGTTTAGAAATAGATTCAGAAGCAAATTCAGAAACAGACTTAGAAGCAGCTTCTGAAACAGAAGCAAAAGCCAGGATTTTCAGGTCAGCAAAACCTTTTGCTTTCAAAGTTATCCCTCTTAACAGATTTATAATTGAAGAAAAGCTCAAAAGACAATTTGGAACCAGAGGCACTAAAGAAGCTCCGTTAACAGCTACTTATCCTGAAATTAAGGCTTTTCTTCAGGAAACTATCCCCGAACAGATAGCAATGAATCCGGAAGAAGATATCAGATTAAAAAAACATCTCATTTATGTAAAAGATAGGGAGGGGGTGTCTGCTTTTGGCTGTGTGCTTATTTATCAGTAAATGGCCTGAGATATTTAAAACTGCTAGAAGGGGTATAATAAGAAACCTGGAATCAATATCCCGAGATGAAAAAGGTATGCTTGAGCCTCAAGCCGAACTTTTGTCAACAGCGCTTGCAGTTATAGGTTTTGTAGTTTTTGCAGTAATCCTGTCTCAAGCCTATTTCGGATATGAAGAACGCTCTTTTGCCCTGGAAAATTACGAAAGCTCTTCTTTGCTTGTGCAGGCTGTAGCGCAATCTTCTGCTCTTAAAGCTGAAAACTCTAACCTCCTATCTGCATCTACTCTTGATAAACTTGCAGGTCCGTCAGGAACCCTGCAAAGAGACAGATTATTTGCTCCTTTTTCTGCGAATTATTTATTCCTGGTTGAAATCAAAACGGGAGATGGAAAATGGCACTGGAAAATCATACCGAACGATTTTCAGGTTAATTCCCTTATTGGGGAAAAAGAAAAACTTGCTTCTTCTATACCGGTTGTAATAGAACTTAATCCTGCTGAAGCCGTACCTGGAACCCTTACTGTGATAGTTTACAATGCTGAATGGAAATAAAAGGCTCTTTAAAATGTAGATACCTGGAAACTGATATTCTACAAATTGATCATTGGTAAACCGAATAAAGACTAAAATTAAGCTAAAGAAACAGGAAAGGAGGGCAGAGTAAGTTGATGTCCTTAAAGCAAATCGTAGTCATAGCATCTGATAATATTAAAAGCGCCAATATTAAAGGAGATAATATCAAAAGTACTAATATTTTTAATACTAACATTCAAAATGACAGCATAAAAAACAATTGTGTTAAAAATAGAGTATTGGACTCCTTATCTAGTGAAGATTCGGCTTATTCTACGATTATAGATGCTCTCTTTCTGCTCATATTTATTTCAGTTGCAGGCGTTTTGCTTATGCCCTCTTTGCAAACAGAGAACCAATATACAGCGGCCGGATATGTGAGTTCTTCAGAACTTAATAGTTATATGCTTGAATCGTTGCTTTCCTGTAAACTTGAAAATTTCGAGTATGAAAGCTCTCCTCTATCTGTTATTAACGTTTCTATACCTGAAAATTCTGTTGTAAAAGATCCTTCCCGTGCTCTATTTGGAAAAGAACAGAAACACAGGACATTTTCCGATCTTATAACCGAATATCTTGCTCTTTCTCTTCAATTCTCGGGTGAGAATTCAAATTTCAATTCCAATTCCAATCCTGACCTTAACTATAATTTTAATTCTAATTCTACTTCTACTTCTAACTCCGATTCCAATTTGAATTTTTCCACAAACAAAAATACAAAATACGATAGCCATTCATTTGCTTTGAATCCGCTTACTAAAGGCTATTCTTCCAGGTATTCAGAAGCTATTTCTGCCTATCTTGACCGGAAAGTGGCAGGAAGATTTTCGTACAGGTTCGAAGCTTACTGGTACCCGGTAGAGGCTTTTCCTCTAGGAAGTGAACTTATTATTGGAGAAGAACCCCCTGCAAATGCTTTCCGTCAGAGCGCAAAACTTTCCATGCCTCTGTATGTGAATACTCCTTCCAAAGATACACTTTTTGCCTGTGTTAACGATTCCGTGCTTCAGACTTCGCTTAACTCTTCAGATAAAAAGGCTAAAAAGATCCTTAACCAAGGCTTCAGTAATTATCTTGATTCTGCGGCCCAGGCAGGTGCAGACGAAATTATCGGGCTGCTCTTTTCCTCAGATTATTCGGGGTCAATTTTCGAAAAAGAAACCAGTGAGACTTTTGATACTTTGATCTATGGGGTTTCTGAAAATCAGGATAAAAGCAGTACTTTTTCTTCAGAAACAGAATTTGTCATCTATTTTTCGGATTTGCTTGAATCCAGGTTTCCAATTAATCATGATCAGTCTTCGAAAAAACAGTCTTCCGGATCTCAAAACAATCAAAAAAATAAAAGCTCAGTTTTAATTGGGTCTGAAGCAGTTGGCACAGAAGTTAGTACAGCAGCCGATCTTACTCCATTAAAAGAGGAGCTTCACAGTTATATTAAAAAAGAGATCAAGAAAGAACTTGAGGCTGAATTCTCAGACAATATTTATGAAACTATTTCTTCAATAGTTAGAACGGAAAATCTTTCTGAAGCTCGTGCTCTTAGAAATGAGCGCGTCGAATCCATTTATAGGGAAATAAACCCTGGAGGAGCCCGAATAGTTTTGAGTATCTGGGATAGTAATTAGAGTTAATTAGCTTCTGATTAATATCTTATGATAAAATCTGTAATTCCAATATATCTCATCTTCCAATATATCTTATGAATCTCTTTAAAAATCAAAAATTCATCTTGAGCTGATATTTTTTCTCAATAAAAACATAGAAGGAAAAAAGCTGAATACGATTCTGGCTTACGTAAAGTATATATCAGATGGGACGCTCTCTAGAGATGTTTTTACCGAACAACTTACGCTTTTACAGGAATTCCTGAAAAGCCTGCAGCAGTTCGCTGCGGCGGATTAAAATCTCCCGATCGATGTGTTGGTCCGTTATAATCGGTAAAGATATAACTTCAGCCCGAAGCCTTGCTTCAGGGCATCGATCAATTGATATCAGGAGAGTAATTATGGCAAAAATGCACACAAAAAGAAAAGGTAAATCTGCCTCCACCAGGCCTAACAGAACAGAGCCACCTGAGTGGTGTAAGGTTAGCGCAGAAGAAGTTACTACAATTGCACTTGATCTCTGGAAACAGGGAGTTTCTACCTCTGAAATAGGTATGGTTTTAAGGGACCGCCACGGGGTTCCTGATGCTAAGCTTGTCACAGGCAAGAAAATCACAGCCATTCTTGACGAGAACAATGTCGCTCCGAATATTCCGGAAGACCTCACTAACCTCATTGTAAAAGCACTGAGGCTTAGAAAGCATCTGTCTATTAATAAAAAGGATGTCCACAACAAGCGCGCCCTTAACCTGACAGAGTCAAAAATCAGGCGTCTTGTTAAATATTACCAGCAGGAAAAGGTGCTTCCAAGAGACTGGTTCTATAAGCCTGAGACTGCAGAAATGATGATTACCAGGTAACGTTAAAAAAATTCTTAGATTAATCTTTCTGGTCGGTTTTGCCTTTTTTGCAAAACTGTACCTCAGTTTCTTTTAAAAATTACTGTTTTCATTCCTGTCTCCTTAGATTTTTAACTAAACTTCTAATAGAATTCTGAAAATTATTTGTTATAAATAGATTTTTAAAGTTACTTGTTCTCTCCTTAAAAATAAACCTAATTTCTAAAGACGTGTTTATATTTAGGAATTGTAATTGGTTTATAAACAAACATAGTATAATTTAACGATTCTTTTAGTTTCATAGCTTAACTGTTAAATTATTAGTGAGCTAAATTCTTTTTCAGTTCTAAAAATAATAAATCTTTCTAAAATGATGTGAAATTTGCTTGCATAATTTGACCATAAATAATAATGTTATTTTTAGGAATATATAAAAAACTTCATAAAAAATAGGTATATGTAATAATAAAGAATAAGGTAATTAAAGGAAGATAAAAGTTAATTAAAGACTTATAAAAAAGAGGTATGTAGAATGGTGTTAGGGATCAATGAAATAATGGCTATTGCAGCTCGTATAGTATTCTTTATTATATTTGTAGCATTAACTTTGAAATTACTTCGCAAATTAAAATGGAACTAATAACATAAATTAAATCTTTTAAAAATCTTATTTTATCTCATAATTATTTCCCCTTTTATATTCTTTAACTCTTAGAGACTGTCTTAAAATCCAAACCATTTCTATATTTGGATAGTATGCGTTATTGATCTTAAGTTCAGACTGTAAATTAATTACATCAGATTTGCTCGCCCGATACATAAAATCAAATGCATTAAACTTCACAGTTTAAATTTGCATTTTAGATATTTAACGATTTAGCGTTCCGTTTTTCGACCCAAGTCCGTGAATACTATCCCAATTGTGGATTAAGTTTCTTTTTAAGACAAGCTCTTAGTTACGTCCAGATGTGTATTACTAACCCTCATCTGTAATTTCAAATTGATACAGTATTTATGTTCATTTAATCGAACAATAATTCTATTTTCAATATGATAAAAATATACTAATGTTTATTTCCTTCATTAATAAAAACTGTTTCCAATTAGTAGTATAACAGAGCTTTCATAATATATTGCCAGAAGAGGATTATACATTCTTTCCAATAAAATTTAGGGTTTTTAAAGGCTTTAACTGGGTTTTTAACAAAAAATATGATATATTTTTATAGGAAAGTTAATATCCAGGCTAATTGCAAGTAAAAAAGAAAAAAACCCCAGTTTTATGGGAAATTTAACACATCTCAATTTATACAATTCCGCGTTGTACTGCTGGGACAACGCACCTCATGCCTGAAATTTCTCCAATTATTACGGGTAAGCCGTATACTTCTTCTATTACTTGAGAATTAATTACCTCGGCTCCACCGTGGGCATGAACCCTGCCTCCCTTGAGAAGGATAAATCGGTCAGCATATCTTAAAGCCTGGTTAAGGTCATGCATTGTCATAACGGCCGCAATCCTGTGCTCAAGCACAATCTGCCGAATAATGGCAAGAATTTCTACCTGGTTTTTCAGGTCAAGGCTGCTTGTAGGTTCATCAAGAAGGAGCACTTTTGGTTCCTGTACAAGGGAACGGGCAATTGCAACTTTCTGGAGTTCGCCTCCACTCATTTCATCAATGTATGAGAGCCTCAGTTTTTCCATTGAAAGTAGCTTAAAAACGGAATCTACTATCTGGAGGTCTTTTCCCGTAATATCCCATTTAATATGAGGCCGCCTTCCAAGCAGGACTGCATCAAATGCCGTTAACCTTCCTGTCTCCACACGCTGAGGAACGTAGCCTATAAGGCGTGCGATTTCCATAATCTCAAGGTCAAAAAGGTTGTTTCCGTCTAGATGAACGGCTCCCCCTTTTGGCCGAAGAATCCTGTTCAGGCACTTTAACAGAGTGGTTTTACCCACTCCATTGGGCCCAAGAATTGCCACAACCTCTCCTTCTTCGATTGAAAAAGCAATGTCATGCAAAATTTTGCGGTTTCGATACAGAAATTCAAGTTCTTCTACAGAAAGAATCATTTTCATGCCCTCTATCGTCTATATCCCCTAAGAAGTAAGTAAATAAAAGTAGGTGCTCCCATGAAAGCTGTAAGTACGGAAACAGGAAGCACATATGGCGAGATTATAAGCCTGGCTACTGTGTCTGATGCAAGCAGGAGAATTCCTCCAAGTACAGTTGACCCGGGTATAAGGTATCTCTGGTCATCTCCTATTACGCGCCTGACCATATGCGGGCAGATCAAGCCTACAAATCCTATAACTCCAAGAAATGCGACAATTACTGCAGAAACAAGGGCTGCAATTACCATGCCTATCATTCTTATCTTTTCTACGTTTACTCCCAGCCCTTTTGCAGTTTCGTCTCCTGCGTCTATTGCATTATAATTCCAGCAATTGGCGACGAAAAATATGACTGCAAATAAAACAATCGCTGTCATTATTTCAAGTTCCAGCCAGTTAATTCTCCCTACATCCCCAAAAGTCCAGAAAACGACCGCAGCAAGCTGGGTGTCGTCAGCAAAGTACTGAAGGAACATGGTACCCGCAGTGAACAGAGAAGACAATGCAACCCCTGCAAGCACCATTACCTCCGGAGAAGCTCCTCTTATTTTTGAGATTAGCAGAATAATTCCTGTGGCAAGCAGGCAAAAAAGAAAGGCCACAATGGTAGTTATGTAGGGATTATTAATTATTACAGCACTTGTAGCCGTAGACTGCATCTTTCCGGTGCCCAGGAGTATTATCGAAAGGGCAGCTCCAAAAGCTCCTGCGTTTGAGATCCCAAGGGTAAAAGGAGAACCAAGCGGATTACGCAGTATAGACTGCATCACGGCTCCAGCTACTGAAAGCCCGGCCCCTGCTACTATTGCAGCCAGGGCCTGCGGGAGGCGGATGTTCCAGATTATTGAATCCCATTTTGTAGAGACGCTCTGTCCCAGTATTGTTTGCACTACCTCTTGAGGAGGTATCATTACAGCTCCCACTGATATTGAATAGATAAGTATAAGAAAAAGGAGGAGGAGCCCCCCCAGAATCCAGAAGTATTTCCTTCTTACATATGCAAGGTAATCTTCAGGAACTGCTCCATCGGCAAAATGCACTTGTTTATACCCTCCATCATACTGAAATCTGGCTGAATCCCAGGTTGTTATACTGTGCATTCAGGTCAGAGAATGCTGGCTTTCCAAGGAAGAAACTGTAGATTTCATCGGCTTTGGCTTGCGGGTCAACATCTTCAAACCGGTCCGGATAGAGCACTTTTCCTACAAAATAAGCATTTGCAAGTACAGATTCATAATTGGTACTGTAGAAATTGTAAGGAACTACTCCGTACACCTTGCCGTTATTTGCAGCCGAAAGCCCTGTAAGAGCGGTATCGCTTTTCAGTTCACCAATTGCCCCTTCATTTCCAAGCTGGAGAGTACCAGTATCGATAAAGATATATTCAGGGTCCCAGTCTACAAGAGCTTCTTTGGCGATATCGGCATGTTCCGTGCCTGCTCCGGATGCTACATTGTTTGCATTCACCCAGAGGAATGGCGGATAAGCCGGTTCTGTAGAGATTATTCCATGAGCTCCTGCATAGCTTACCCCTCCAACATATACGTTCTTCCTTTCGGATTCGGGAATGTCTGCTGTTCTCTTTTCAAGGTCCTGCATTGTAGCTTCGATGTAAGCGATTATTTCCTCTGCTCTTTCTTCTTTGCCCATGACCTGGCCCATTATCCTGAGCGAATTATACATTTCAGCTTTCTGTTCCTCATTTCTTAATGACCCATATGACAAAGAAATTACAGGGATTCCCGTCTTCTCTTGAAGGGCATCCGCTTCAGCCGCATTTGGTCCCGCTGCCGCATCGATCATGCTCATTTTAAAGACAACCTGGGGATTAATTTTAATGATCTTTTCAGGATCATCTTTTCCTCTTCCTTCTCCAATCGGAGGATAGTCCTTAAGCTGCGGATTTGTAAGGACATAGGGACGCCCTTCTATCGCGTTTACCTTTGTTTCCATGCTGTCGACCCCGACTACATAGTCCTGGGCCTGCAGATATACGAGATAACGGAGACATCCAGCGCCTGAGCAGACCACTCTGTCAGCCTTCTCTGGAACAGCAACACTTCTTCCAAATCCGTCAGTAAGTGTGAGCCCAGCCGAATTTGTTTCCTCTAAATTCTCAGTTGCTGTGCTTTCTTCGGGGGATTCTGCAGGAGATTCAGTAACAGATTCTACCACGGACTGTGCCGGAGCCATATCTGTAGAATCATCTTCCGCAGGCTCATCCTCGCTGCTGGTACAGCCTGAACTTAAAATCAGGGCAGCGATTAATATTCCTACGATAAGGGTTTTATTAAATTTATTACTAATTCCAAACTTCATGCTACTTTCCTCTAACTGAATAGAGGAAAAGTATTACATAAAATTAACTAAATTTTCCTATTATTTATTATAATCTCAGTATTTTCACTAAAGTATTATGATTTATTGTGAGTTTTATATCTATTGAGAATAATTGATCAAACTTCTATTCTGGATTGAATGAACAATTTGCAAAAATGAATTTTAAATTATTACTGGTTACAGGAATAAACGGAAAAAAAAGATGGAAAAAAAGACGGAAAAAGGAAAGCAAAAAAGGGGCTAGCGTTATATTTCTTTTTTACATTAATTCGAGATTTACTTGTGAGTTCGAAATATGTGGTTAAATCTCATCCTTAAATTTCATCTTAAATCTTATTACATCTTTATGTTGAAAGCTTTTGCAGGTTTTTTATACAATTTTATTTGAAGATTATGTAACTTATATAAACTTAAAATCTCTTAATTAAATATCTTCTAGTTAAACATCTTCTAGTTAAATATCTTCTACTAAAAATTTTTAAAACATATTTTTTACTTTGGATTATATAACAAGTAAGGTAATGTTTCAAGTAATAATCACTAAATCAATATTCAGGTTCTATACCTTTAATCTGGGAAAACATCTTATCAAGCTGGGCTCCTTCTTCTACTCTTTGTTTTTTTGCTTTTTCTTGCTGGATTGCCTGAAGGGCTACATTATATAGTTTTTCGATTTCACGGGCAGACTCAAGAGTAAGTACTGAAAGCACCTGAGGATATTCCCCTCCGGAGACAACTATTCCTTTAAAGACCTGGCCGACTGCCTCTGAAAGTTTTTCAATTTCAGCCGAGATATCATCTATACTTAGATATTTGCGGTCGCCTTTAATAATGACCATAGCCCTGCTTGCTTCTTCATAAACATCGGTGGAAAAGAGAAGCCCTGTTGGAGAAAGGGAATTCTGGATTGCAGTTTTAACAGGGGTTTCTTTATCAGCCTTAAAAAAGCCCATTGTTGCAAGCCCTGCTCCTCCTCCCATAACGGTTTTAAAATCTCCAAGATCTGTTACCATCATCATTTCGCTATCAAGCGCTTCGAGCAAAAATAAGATTCTTTCTGCAATCATGTCGTTAATAGCATTATACGCTTCCTGAATATTTCCTCCGATATTTTTCAGGTACTGGTTATCGGCAAGGATTATTCCATCAGCTCCGCTCTCCCGGATATCCCGGATAGAAAATGCAGTATTTTGCAGGTAAAGAGTTCCTTCTTCTCTAAAGGGCAGAACTAGAATGCAATACACAGAATAGTTATATCGTTTTTTCATTTCCTGTATAAGAAGAGGAGTAAAAGAAGAGCCAGTTCCTCCGGATGCAGAGCTTATTACAAATACTGCATCAAAATTTCCCCTCTCTTCTATTTTGCGCATAATTATGTCTTTTTTTTCCTCAAAGACCTGTTTTCCTATAGTGCGGTTTGCGCCAACTCCATGCAGGTGAGAGATATGCACTCTGTCTTTTGCTTTTGTAAATTTCATTTCTTTGAGGTCATTGATAGCGGTATTAAATGCAAGGGTTTCGACCCGGCTTTTGAATTTCTGCCTGGAATAAAACTTAGCTAGCTTGCCGTAGCTTTTCCCTCCCCCGAGTGCATGCCTATTAATAGAATCAAGAATTCTGTTTCCACATTGCCCGTTTCCTATTACCAGTATATTGAGCAAAAAACTCCCCCTTTTTAAGGATACCCCTGCATTTTCCCTGCATTTACTATTTAATGATAAACCAGAATCCTGGTGAAATAGTCAAGCAAATTATAAGCTTTAGATCCTATAAGTTTAGATCATATAAACTTAGATACTATAAACTTTAAATCCTTTACTTGTCTTCTTATTCAACTAATTACACTTTATTCAACTGCCTTTACTTTACTTTAATTTTATTTTTTTTCATTTTTTTTCATTTTTTCATTTTTATCCTTTACCTTTTTTTATACTGGACCTTTTAATCTTATCCTTTTTTTCACCTGGATCTTTTTATGTTTTAACTCTTATTTTATTCTCTACAGGACTTATAAAGCCTTATCTCATCTGTGTTTTCATAATTTCTTAAAAACTCATAAAAATTCAAAATTTATTCTGAATTTTCTTAATACTTATATTCTCTATGCCTTCTGTATAGATGGAAGCCAATAGCTGCAAGTATTACCAGAGGAATTATAAGATATAACGGATTTTTAAAAATAAAATCAAATCTTCCCTCTTTTACATTAAGGGTAGCAGCTATTGATTCATTGGTTTCTTTTATTTTTTCAGGATTTATTCCGTCACTGTATTCGTAAGAGAGCGTGGAACTTATATTATATGTTCCAACTTCATTGCCTTTCAGGCTGTACGTGAATTCTTTATCATTATTCGGCTGCAGGGTTTCAAGGTAGATTCTCGGATTACCGCCAACGCTTTCAATGCCTTCTCCTCCTGAATATTCAAGACCTTCGGGTATGAGGATGTCAAAGCGTACAGCCTCTGCAGGGGCGTTGCCTGTGTTCTTTAAAATAATTGTTGAATTAGTTTCCCGGGTTCTCTCTATGAAAGAGGCACCCAGATTCATCTTAGCTTCAACATTTGCAATCTGTTTATTCCCTTCAGTCACATTTACAGACGGAGTATTTGATGAAGCATTGTAGGCCTGGCCAGCGCTGTTGGTATAACTTGCATTAACAGGCTTTAGCTCAAAAGTGCCTGCATCTGTTGCTTTTAATTTATACATATAGACAAGCGTTTCAGGAACTGCTTCCCCATAGTTGATTTCAGGAACTGTAGCTGAGATCTCAAATATGGTTTCCTCAAGGACAAAATGCTCCTGTTTAGGATCAATAAACGTAACATTATGCGCAGTGTCGTTTCCGGTATTTTTAGCCTTTACTGTAACTGTTATGGTTTCTCCTACTTCTATTTCGGGTTTATCCACGCTTTTTGTTATTATTAGCTCAGGGTCTCCTGCATAAGTTGCATCAGAACGTCCATCTTCAATAACTCTGTTCACGAAAAGGTCTTCTGTATTGTAATTTGAAATTGTTATCTCAATTGTAGCGCTGGGAGTTCCTCCCGAATGTATGGATTTTACCCGGATCCGGACTTTACCTTCTTCCTCAAAATCAAATTCTGCACTGTCATTTACATCCATAAGTCCGTCTGCAATCGCCTTATCCTTTTCATACACGTAGTATGAGACTGTATTGGCCTCGGGAAAGATATCAGTAAACTCGATTACATAATTGTTAAGCTGGTATGCCTGTCCTTCTTCGATATCCCCCTCATAAACAACACTTGCCGCAAAAGTTGTACTGCTAGATATCAACAGGATAAAAAATACAAATAAAATAGTTGTGCAGATGCCTTTCAGTTCCACTTCCTCTACCCCAAAGACCTGATAAAAAAGTTTTTCCAAGCAGTTTTATGCCGCTTAAATTCCAGATTCTTTTTAAACTCAAATAAAGTAATAACTTTAATTATATTTAAGCAATTATTCCAAACCTAAATAATTCTTAGCTTTTGCCTTGACCAATTTTCCTTAATTTATTTTTTTGGCCTTATGTAATAGCTTATAATTAATAGCTTATAATTAATTATGAATTATTTCAGATTTTGTCTATAGGTTTTGTCTATATTAGTCTATAATTAGCTTAAAGCTAAATTGATTTAAAATAAAGGCTTAACTAATTTTATTTCACTACTCTCTTGAAATAAATGTCTTTAATAAAATCAGATATAAAGCTTGTGATTTTTTTCGGAAAATAAGAAAAATGAAAATAGGAAAAATGAAAAATAAAAAGACAATTAACATCCTTTAATTAAATTTTCTGATCTTTAAAGATCTCTATTTAGTTGTTTATTCCAGGTCGGAATCTACTATTTCCAGGCTGACATCTATCCAGCTTGCTTTATGGATAAGAGACCCCATAGAAATTACATCTACGCCTGTCTTTGCATAGCTTTCCAGGTTTGCCCGGGAAATCCCTCCGGACGCCTCTATCAGAACTGAATCTCTAAGTCCATTTTCTTCAAGTGCTATGAGAGTGTCTTTAATCATTTCAGGCTGCATATTATCAAGCATAATAATATCAGCCCCAAGCTTCGCAGCAAATAAAGCATCTTCTACAGATTCTACTTCAACCTCTACTTTCCTGGTAAAGCTAGTTTTTTTAGCAGCTTTGACTGCAGTTTCAATTCCCATCAATTTTACATGATTATCTTTAATCATAACCGAGTCTGAGAGATTGAACCTGTGAGGATCTCCTCCGCCTGCAGAGACGGCTTTTTTTTCAAGTTTTCTTATCCCTGGGGTAGTTTTTCTGGTACAGGCAACTCTTGTGGTTTCAGAATGTTTTTTTACAACATCTACACAGGCTCGGGTAAGGGTTGCAATTCCACTCAGATGGCCAAGGAAATTCAAAACAAGCCTCTCTGCCCTGAGAATAGAGACAGAACTTCCTTTTAGCCTGAAAATTATCTCCCCTGCTTTAAGAAAATCCCCATTTTTAAAGGTAGTTTCAGCCCGAATTCCAAGATAACAGAAAATAGACCTGGTTTCTTCAAGCCCTGCAATTATACAGTTTTCTTTTGTAAAAATAACGGCTTCTACAGGTCTGTCCGGGACAATAGTGCATGAAACGTCATCGTATCCCAGGTCCTCTTCTAAAAAGGCCTCTATCTCTTTGATCAGCATAATTTTTACCTATGTGTTTTGTGGAGTTGGAATTTATAAGGGGTATGTATTTCCTGATTCTTATATTTGGTTGCATTCCCGAGTATATGGAGGCTATCCCAAAACCCATTTTTACCTATTAATTCTAATTTCTCAAAATTACTTATGTTATAAGGAGCACAGTTGATAATCTGGAATACAGGATTAAGAGCAATAATTTTGAGTTTTGGGATGGGCTCATTGAATAAATTTTCTTATTGATCTGGGTCATTAATTTCAGGGATGCATTAACAGATATCCAACGGAAGTTTAAAGAAGAAAAAGAAATACCTTATGCCTGTTCTTAAGCTATTAATTGGGCTATCAACCTGGAAATAAATTCAGTACAATGAATAATCAAAAATGAATAATCAAAAACGGGTAATCAAAAATTAGTAATTAAAAATGAATCCTCAAAATAAAAACTAAAAAATCTTGTTAATTATTATAATGAAGGTTTATTGACAATTCAATAGGAGCCTGGGATGTTAAAAATAGGAATTATCGGCTGCGGATTTATTGGCGGACAAATCTGCAGGGCTATTGATGAAGGAGGGCTTGATGCAGAGTTATTTGCATTATGCGATTCTTCTCAAACCAAAGCCTCTCAACTTGCAGCTTCTTTAAAGAGCTGCAGGCCTGCCTGTTTAAAAATTGAAGAATTGCTGCAAAACGTGGATTTAGTTATAGAGAGTGCCTCCCAAAAAGCTGTAAGCCTGATTGTACCGCAGGCCCTGGAGGCAGGGCGTGATGTTATGGTGCTCAGTGTTGGGGCTCTTGCTGATGATACTCTTAGAAAAAGTCTTTTTAAGCTTGCAGAGAAGAACAACTGCAAACTCTATTTTCCTTCAGGTGCAGTTGTCGGAATCGATGGGATTAACTCGGCATCAGCAGCCGAGATTTTTTCGGTTACTTTAACAACCAGGAAACCTCCTTCAGGACTTGCGGGAGCACCTTATATTATAAATCATGGGATTAAAATCGAAGCAATCGAGAAAGAAACCCTACTTTTCGAGGGGCCGGCTTCTGAAGCGGTCAGAGCTTTTCCTGCAAATGTAAATGTAGCAGCTACAATAAGTCTTGCAGGCATAGGTTTTGAAAGGACAAAAGTCAGGGTGATTGCTGACCCTTCTCTCTCGAGAAACGTACATGAAATTACTGTAGAAGGGGAATTCGGAAAATTCTTTTCAAGGGTTGAAAATCTTCCTTCTCCTGAAAATCCAAAAACCAGCTATCTCGCAGCCCTTTCTGCGATTTCTACCTTGAGGAAAATTTTGAGCTCAGTTCAGGTTGGAACCTGAAACTCTATTTTTATGTTTTAAAGTCTTAATTTATATTCTTAATATTTTATGCTTCCTTGATTATACGCTTCAAGGTATTCTTTTCAAATTCTTAAATACTTTTATAACAGCTCATGCAACCGGTAAAGGGTATAGAAAAGACAAAGCATTGAAATTAAAAAGAATGCAGTTTTCTTTCTCATTATTTCTCATATTAATTATTCGCCGGAAGCTCAGGACATCGCTGATTTCGCAGGAGAAAGGCAAAGCTGGCTTCTGACCGGGTGTTTGAAATAAAATATGTAAAGAATAGAAAAAGGAAATTCTTTAAAACCTAAATAATAGCTTTTCAAACTCAGATTCTATAAACCGTGAGATTTTGAAAAATCATAAAATTCAATAAAATTCAATAAAATGAGATGAGATAAGATAAGATAAAATCAGACAAAATAGGGTATAGTTAATAAAAAGGGTTTTAGTATATGGGTGGAAACCCATACACCTTGTTTAAATATACAGGTTTTCAGATCTTTTTCTTAAGTACACAGTACCCGACAACAAGCAGGAACGCTGGTAGGGAAATTGCCATAAGAACTTTAGCTGCTTGCATAGGTCCTACATCTTCTGTGTTTTTTTCTATGTTTCCGTGCAGCATATTCTCCTGTTTGCCGCTGTGTAAATTCCTTAAGATGACTTCCTGTATTTTTCCGGAGTTTTTATCTTCACCTTTTATTTCTCCTGCTGTATATTCGGTTATAGCAAAAGAAGAATATCCAGGCGTGCTGGCTATGAAATAGACATAATCCTGATCTTCTCCGGTTTTTTCAGTATAAAGAGGCTGCCATTCTTTATCATACCACTGAAGGGTTATAAAAGCTTCATCAACATTGTTATTTTTAATCCAGGCTTTTTCTATTCTGAAACCTACAACTCCATTTTTAATAGATGTAGGAAGCCCTCCTCCCTGTTCTCCTACCCAGATATTTACATGTTCATATATTTTTCCTGCAGGGGCGCTTGAGACAAGACTGGATTTGTCTTTAAGTACTTCTACGATTGTAGTTGTTTTTCTGAATGTCCTTTTTGCATCATATTCTATGAATGTTATACATGTGGCATTTTCCATGAATTCGTAGTTTATATGATATCCCCCAATTACGTGTCTTGTAGCAAGTTCCTTTACTTCAATATTGCCTGGAGATTCTTGAGAAACTCCACTTCCCATACTGGATTCTGAATCAGTATCTGAATCGGTATCTGAATTGGAGTCAGAGCCTGAATTTGAGCTAGAATCAGGTGTAGAATTCGTTTCAGGACTGGGGCTGGAAGTAGGAGTCGGACTTGGGGCTGGAGTTGGAGTAGAAACAGGCATAGGAGTAGGAGGATTATCTGGATTTTGATTTTTTATTATTTTTTTATTATCGGAATTTCCTTTATTGGGATTTTCTTTAACTGGCTTTTCCTTAGCTGGAGTCTCTTTTGGCTTTTCAGTTGGGGTCTCCTCTGGCTCTTCTTCAGTCGGAGTTTCTTCTGGTTCCTCTTCTGTTGGAGTCTCTTCAGGCTCCTCGTCAGTTGGGGTTTCTTCCGGTTTTTCTTCCGTTGGAGACTCTTCTGGATCATCTTTATTTAGGTTTCCTTCAGACTCTTCATCATTTGAGGTTTCTTCCGGTTCTTCTGCTGATAGACGCTTGCTATTTTCATTGTCTGAATCGGCAATATTTGGATTTTCGGTGTCCTCAGGATTATCATCCAAAGCAGATGCCATACCTGGGGCTATTCCACATATTATTAATATCGCCAGTAATACGTATATTAAAGAATTAAAAAGGTTGGCTTTCATTTTTATATGCCTCCGCCCGTGCATCTCTAAACAGAACTCTATAATATAGTAAATAATTAAAAAATGGGTGCGAGTTCATAGGGATAAATTTTAGAATTTAACTTTCAATGGATTTTCCAATAATTTTGACCTAAAACATTAATACTTATCCCCTGAAAATCAATTATAATTTACAGGTAAAGTTTCCTAAAGCAGCTTTATGAATTTTTTAAATTGTATACAGGCTCCTTTAAGAGCAGGCTTATCATATCTATTTTAAATTGGTTATATATTATCTAAACTATTTCATAGCAATTTATGTTGTATTTTAGAGTTACGAATTTAACCGATATATTTAACTTTTTTGTTCGTTCATATAATGTCTGTATATCCATTTATTCAGGTTCTTCTTATATCATGCTATTTTTTTCAACTAAAACCGAAAGGTTCAAATTTAAAAGAATTAAAAACCGGGGTTTTAGTCCTTCAATTGGACCGATTTTTTGAATCTAAAGAGCCTTCTTTTTTTAATAATTATTAGACTCCTGAATTGCCAGTGGATTGTGGATAAATTCCGATAAACGCTTAATTTATACAAAATAAAGCACCTATCTCCTAAAAATTAGATTGAATCCAGTTTATATTTTTTGAATTTGAAAAAAAATATAAACGTAATTTAGAGACATTTTAATTGTAAATCTTAAAAAATCTTCGAAGATATTATATAATTCTTCTAATCTCTTATGATTCCAGGTATCTTTATCACCTGATTATCGGTTCAAATATCTTTTGTACTAACAAATTAATTTTAAACTGATTTCTGAGTAAGAAGCATTTAACTTCAAAAATTATGTATTAAACTCTTTTAAGTTGAAATAAATTGTATTATATCGAAAAAAGATCACGAAGAAATCTTTAAAATCTTAGATGTCTTGAAGCTCTTAAGGATTTTTTTAAGTTTTTTGAATAAGGATAATTCCTATTGGCCTTTTGGAGAATTGAATAAACGAAAGAATAAATGGATGAGTAAATAGATGAATAAAAGGATAATCCATGAACGAACAGATAATTGATAGATAAATAAATAAATAAATAAATAAATAAATAAATAAATAAATAAATAAATAAATAAATAAATAAATAAATAAATAATACGATATAAATACCAATGGGTGGAAAAAATAATCTGTTTTTTATAGAATATATATTATATTGCTTTTGTTTTCATTGATTTGTAAAATCAAAGTATTCTTAAATTCTTTAAAATTCCCTAAATGTTACCTGTGTTCATTTTAATATATCAAAATTCTAGTATCATAATGTAGAATTCAGGCGTACAAATGCGATACTTTTATTACTTTATAATGCTGCATTCCTTCTGATGTCTGCAAGCCCAAATACATACCTTGAATTAATGCGATACCAGAACTGCCTTATGGCAGGTCTCGCAGCCATAATAGGCACAGTAATAGCTTTTAATATTCTTGGATCTGAAAATCCGAACCTTTATTCTTCAGGAAGTTTTCCTTATCTCGAATCCGGGCTTGTTTTTCTGGCAGTGTTTCTTATTTCAGGTGCAGGAAATGCAATTAATGATTATTTTGATGTTAAAATTGATTCTATAAACCGTCCTGAAAGACCTATTCCTTCTGGAAGGGTAAGGTCCAGAGATGCGCTTTATTTTTCTTATGCCCTCTTTATCCTTGGGACTCTGCTGGCCTTCTCTATTAATCCGATTTGCGGGGGGATTGCCCTTTTTAATTCTCTCCTGCTAATCTTTTATGCAAAAACTCTTAAAGGCACCCCATTTTTAGGAAACCTGAGCATAGGATATCTGACTGGATCTACCTTTTTATTTGGAGCTTCGGTTTTCGGATTTGAAGGCTTAAGGGCCCTGTCTGTGCTTTTCTTACTTGCAGCCCTTGCAATTACAGCTAGAGAAATCATAAAAGATATCGAAGACATGGAAGGAGACCAGATCGAAGGAGCGGATACCTTACCTCTCCGAATAGGAGCAAAAAATTCTGGATATCTGGCAGTATTTATAGGGTTTCTGGCTGTGCTCCTTAGCCCTCTTCCCTATTTTATGGGTCTACTTGGCACACGCTACCTTTATGTTGTGCTCCTGGCAGATCTTAGTTTTTTTGCAGCTATTTATCAGATCCTCGGCCGGAATGATCCTACAAAATCTTCAAAAATGTTCAAAATTGGAATGTTTTTCGCCCTCATAGCTTTTATTGCAGGCATGTGAACTCCATGTTTCACAAAAAATTAATCAAAAATTGACTAAAAATTCTATTAAAAAATGTTTTTAAGAGTTTTTGAAAGCTGTTTCGAGTAATTTTGATTTTTAAAAATTTTAAAGGATATTAAATCCGTTAAGCCTTCCCGAGTTTTTAATGTATTTTTCAGGTACAATTACAGAGCAAATCTGAAATTTAAATTTTTAATGATTTCTTTTTTCATTTAACAAATAGATATCTTGCCTGCAACCAGTTCCATTGAGAAGGCCTGGATATTCTCAAGTTCTTTTTCTATTACTTCGGCTGCTTCCTTTTCGACATTTTTTGAGGAGCCTTTTTCCATTATCAACTGAGCAGTCGCTATTTGAGGATGATCAATTGGAGTGCCTATTTCACTTAAGAGCCAGACATAAACCTCAGAGATATCAGGCACCTGATTATAAATTCGGGCTGCAATTCTGTGGGAAAGAAGGTTATAGATTTTCCCTATATGGCTTACAGGGTTCTTTCCCGCCGCAGCTTCGCTGCTAACAGGCCGGTTTAAAGGAATTATTCCGTTTACGCGGTTTCCACGCCCTACCTGTCCCCCGTCTGCATCCTCTGCTGAGGTACCAGTTACAGTTGTGTAGATACCCTGCATACCCCTTCCAGGGATATCCAGAGTATTGAGAGAAGCAGTGGGCTTTACACACATGCAGCCTTCGAACTCTGCCCTTGCTTTTTCTGAAAAGCTGGCTGCAAATTCTTCTATTTTCTCGTGCAGTTCAATTTTCCTGGTAAAATAATCTTCTTCAGATTCAACAAACCTGTCCACCAGAGGCATTGCAACTGTCAGGTGCACGTTTTCTTTATGCCTGAGGCCCATGATCTTTACATCTTCCCCTGATTCGGGATATTCTTTTTTGAACCTTCTTGAATTCAGGTAATGTTCGCATTCAAAGACCAGCCTTTCAGTAGGGCTTAATGGAGCATATCCAACTGCTGCCGAAGTATCATTCGCCCCAAGAATTTCTCCTCCTCTTGTAAAGATATCGGTTAACTCTGCAGAGCCTTTTTTCAACTCAACCTGGTAAATGAAATTATCCGGGTCTACAAAGCGAAGGTTTTCCAGTAACCACTCCTTTGCCGTGCCCACGGCAAGCCCGGAAACGTCAATTTCAATTCCTTCAGCTTCATATGTAGCCCTGTCCCCGAAAATAAGTCTCATAGGGCTTACTATCCTTCCCCCTCCGAATTTTCCTTCAACTTCTCCTGCAACAAGTAAACCCTTATCTATATTGTGATGCAGGATTGTCCCGAAAGTTTCAAGATATTTTTGGCTCAAATTTACTGAAACCTGCTCCATTATTGCATCACAGATAGAATCCGGATGCCCTATTCCCTTCCTTTCAACAACTTCAACTTTCTGACGGTAAACTTCAGTTGCTTTCAACTCTTCAACAACAATATTTCTCAAATTCTTTCCCCCCATTTTCCTTGAAGTACAAAAATTCAGCTTACTTGTCTTAATTAATTCTATTTTATTTCATTTAATGATCGTGGTTTTTTAAAGCCCTTTTACTGCACTTCCAGCTTAATTTAAGAATTATTTAATTAAACTGCATTTTTAAATGAAATCTATTTTAAGCAATAATATGATATTACTATTTTAATATAACATTACTGTTTTAATATACTAATACTGTTTTAACCTACTATTACCATTTTATTACTGTTTTATTACTTTTTCCACAGTAAAATCAATGTAATAATTAATGATACAACATTTATGATTAATATTACTTAATTTAATTTATATCTTTAATTTTCATATTCCCAAAATTCTCTATTAATCTTCTTGAATCCAAAATTCAAGCAATAATAAGATTCTTTAAATAAACTCTATTTCTTCTGAAAAGTTGATTTTCTTTTTTTCTACATTTTCAGGCTCGGATTCTTTCCCATTTTCAGGAAGATGTTTCAGATATTCTTTTATCATCATAGGGAAGGTGTTTGCGGGCACAAAACGGACTCCAAGCTGCTCTGCCCATTTTTCTATCCCATAATCGCTTGCTACTACAGCGGCATCAAGTTCTTTTGCAAGAATAAGGACATCAATATCAGGAGCACTGTCCAGAATCCCATATCTTAGAGCAGCCCTGTATTTATTCCTGAATTTGCCAATAATTCCTCCTATTACCTCTCTTTCAACCTCTTCTTTGTATTCTTTTTTCTTATTTTGCGGGTTTTCGCGAAAAAGGCACTCAGTGGCAGCCTCCCATATAGCGTCTTCTGCAACTCCCATGCCTCTGTTAATCCTTTCCCGCATATATGAAACGTATTCATGAAAAATCTGGGAAGTTACATTTACTCTGTACCGATCAGGGGATTTTTTTACAAGCCAGGTATCAATCTTGGCCGTGACCTCCCTGTCACAGCCATTCCTGCTTGTAAATTCGTACATTTCTTTATATACCGACGGATAGGGTACGTAACAACTTATTCCGAACTGCAGACGGGCCTCAGCTATTAAATCCAGGATTGCCTTCATCCCTTCACACAAGGAAGTATATCCCATAACTTCCCGCGTCTGTAGATCCGTAAGCGCTGTCGTATCTAACACAAATCTCTGCTTAAGCATTTTTCCGAATCCTTTTGATAGTCTTCTTTTCCCTGCTTATGTATTAAATTAGGATCAATAAAATTCTTTGTTTTATTTCTTTTATTTATCTACAGTCGTTGTTATTCAATCTTTTTTCAGCTTTTTTCTCATTTATTTTTACATCTTATTTTTCTATTTTCATCTTAAGTTACTGTCTATCTTTTTTTAACTGTTCTGATTTTTCTATTGCTATCTATTTTTGTTTATTTCCGTGCTATCTATCCCTTATTCATTCCGGGTTTCTTTACGTTCAGGACTTCTAACTCTTGAGCTATCTTATCCGAATTTTTAAGGAATTTCCTTGATTTATAAACATTTTCTCCTTTTCTTTACTTGCTAACAATTTTAATATATTTTCTTAATTTCAACTCAAATCAATAATTGTATATAGTTTTAAAACGTATATTTATATAGAGAAGTTAAAACCAGAGGCTAGAAAGTGGTTTGAAAACTATCTCGTACAGTGTTTTTCTATGCTAGTCAGAGTGAGATGCAAAGATAATTCCTGAATCAACATTATAAAAAAAACCATCCTGTTGCAATTTATGCATATTTGTCTTTCCAGCTCTGGACGTATCTTCTCAAGAATGCCTGAAGGTAAAACAGATAGAGTAACCTCTAAGTGATGTAATATTGGGCCGAGTAAAGTCACTTTAATAACCCGGTTCGGTATAGCTATAAATCAAAACTGATAATGGGGAATATAATTTGAGTGCAAACGCGGAACCATCGGAACCTTCTGTAGGCTCAGTACAAAATATGGCTAATAACCCTCTGAAAAAAGGAGGCGGCGCAATGAAGGAATATTGTAATATCTGTGGTCGGGAGCTGCTGGAAGATGTACTGGTTGTGGACACCAGCCTTGATATGAAACCAATTAAGTTCAGGGAAGTCCACGGGGATAAGTCTGATCTGATATGCATTGAATGTGCAATAGATTCTGTTGAAAATCCTCCGTTCGTATGTTCAAGGTGCGGGCAGCCTGTTGAATTTAATGAAAAATTCTTTGTGTTCAGGGAAGCGACCACGAAACCAGGAGGTCCCAAAGTCGATTTCAAAGAAACCTGCCTTGATGATAAATATATCTGCAGTACGTGTTTTGACGAAATCATGAACCCTGAAAGCAATGACGAAGGGGCCTGAGTAGAAACCTGAATTCTTAAACTCTGCTCTTTTCCAGTAAAAACTCTTTATTTTCCGGATAAGAGTACGGTGGCAGCAATTTAAATCTTTTTTACATCCAGAAAAAGCAGAACTGAAGTTCCAGTTCTGTTTAAAGCTTTTTCTTCTTCCATCCCTGCTTTATTTTTGTTTTTGTAATGTCTCTATCCTGGGATTTTATTTTAGAGGTGAACTGCTGCCAAATTAAAGATTTAGCGGCTTCCTGAGTCATCCTTCCTCTCATTGGAGACAAGTCATGCAGGCTCTACCCGTAGTTCCTTCGGTGAAATGTTATGAGCGTGATATACTTGAGATGCTTATATCTAACGGCTTTCCCCGCCTTAATCCCGATCCCTTCAGGATGATTCTTGCTCTGTTATCCAACTGCTCTATGTTCAAACGTTACTTCGCTTGGTTTTCGCATTGAATCCGGCAACGTTTTTAAGAACGGGAGTTAGTGGCGACAGAAAAATTTAATGTCATATTAATTTAAAAGTATAAGTAAGCTACCAGAATCAATAATGGTTAACTGTTTGGGTTGATACTTATATCTCCTGAGCTAAAGACTCAGGAGTTTTAGGCTGCGTTTTACAAAAACTTTTCAGATAAACATTAGTCTAACCTGGATGCATTCATAAAATCAAACCTGACATACATGATCTTTATCTATGAAAGACTAATATAAAACTAATCTAAGACTAATATATTTTATTAGCTTACAAATCATATAGTATTATACGAAGTCTGATATAAAGTCTGGATCTATTGTAAGATCTTAATTAATACAGATCTATAACAACCGAGCTAGAAACAATTAAGAAACAACTAAAGATGAGAAAATTATTTCAATTAATTTGTAAGTCTATCTCGTTGATAATCTGGGGGTAAATAATTGAGCGAAAATACTATTATAGAACTTGATGATATGAGCTGGAGACAGGTTGTAGAGGATTCCAAAAAACCGGTTATTGTAATGTTTTACAGTCTTACGTGTCCTTACTGCAAAGCAATGGAACCCTATTTTGTAAATTATGCGAAAGAATATAAAGATAATGCAATCTTTGGCAGGATGAATATAGAAGTAAACCCCTGGACTGTAGAAAGGTATGGGGTTCAGGGCACGCCAACTTTTAAGTCTTTTTGCCACGGCAGGCCTATCTGGGAACAGGTCGGACAGATTTATCCTTCCATTCTGAAGAGTGCGGTCGAAAACATGGTTAATTATGGAGAAGACTGTGTTAAAAAAAGTACTCCAATCGGACAGGATATCACTGGCTATGCTTAATCCTTAATATTTAATTTTCTGTTCCTTTCTTATCCTTTTTTTTCTTCCTTTTCTTCCTTTTTGTTAATTTTTTCTTATTGGTTTCCTTCAACCCTGTTTCTTTCAATTTTTTAATTATACTCTTTGTACTTATCCCAAATTTTGATTTTTTTAACTTTATGTTTTAAATTTTTTAATTTCTATTTTTTAATTTTAATTTTTTAATTCAATTTTTACTTCTTCTTTTTCCTGTAATTTTATTTCTTCAGGCTTTTATTTTTTTCTTTATATATCTCCTTTTTCATGAGCCCGAAATCATCAAAAGTAGTCTTGGTTGTGGCCAGAATGCTGAATGTTGTGCTCATTGCCGTAGAAACGAAAATCGCAATCATTATAGAGATCTGGTATTTTATTGCAAGCAAAGGACTTGCTCCTCCAAGGATCTGCCCTGTCATCATGCCAGGCAAAAAAACAAGGCCAGCAGTTGCAATATTTGCAAGCGTAGGTTTGAGTGCAGAACGCAGGCATTTACGGATATAGGGAAGGAGAGCTTCATATTGGCCTGCTCCAAGAGAGAGGTTATAGAGGTATCTGTTTTCATTTCTTCGAATATCTTCATAAAATTGCCCCAGCCCTATAATATTCCCATTAAGCGAATTCCCAAGGATCATACCTCCTATCGGAATGAGATAGCGAGCTTCCAGAAGATTTCCAAGGTCAAGAACGAATTCATTAAAATAGAGCAGTACACTCAAATTTGCCAGCATAAAAGAAAGAATAAGTGGCAGGAATAATTTTTCCATTTTAAGGTCTATATTGCGGATAGTTGTATAACTTGCAACCGTAATCATTCCAAACAACCAGGCAAGATTTAAAATTCCACTGTTAAGGTCGAAAATAAAAGTTAAAAATATCCCTACAAGTACAAGCTGAACCGTCATGCGCATAACCGAGCTTGCGGTTCTTTCTATAAGGCCCAATTTAATCCTGTAACTTATCAGCAAAGGAATTACAAGTAAGAGAAAGCATAAAATCAGGGATGGAATTGAAATATCAGGACTTGCCATCTAAAATTCCCTCTTTTTCCGCAATTCACTTTTTAATTCTATCCATTTGTATAAGATTTTGTATAATTGATTTCTATTTTATTTTTTTATTTTAGTTTTTTATTCAAATTTTATTTCAGTTTTTGGTTTTATTCTTTAGTTTTAGTCTCTTGATTTCAGTTTTTATTTTATTTTGTTTTATTTTTGTTTTATTAACTCGGTTTTTATCACTTTAGTTTTTATTATTTTAGGTTATTTATTTCGTATTATTTTATCTCAGGTTATTTTATTTTATTTTATTTTTTATTCTTTAATTGAGTTTTATTCCTTTTTCCTTTCAATTTCTACAACTTTTACCCCTTCTCTTTCCCACTCTATATCATGTGAGATTATAAAAAGGGTCCAATTGCTGTTTTTAAGAAAATAATTGACAACTTTTTCCTTAAGTTCAGAGTCAAGAGCTGAAGTGGCTTCATCCAGCAGAAAAATTTCTCTGCCAAGCATAAGAGCTACCAGGATTCCTATTCTTTGCTTTTCTCCACCTGACAGGTTTTCAAAGTATTTTTCTAATATCTCTTTTTCAAGCTCCAGTTCCTGCATTAAGCCTTTTAGTTTCTCAGGATTATCTTTTCCCCTATTGGGGTGGAAAGAAAAGATTTCTTCAAGCAGAGCTTTTACAGAGCCTTCCCCAAGGTCTGTATCCTGAGAGATGTAGCTGACCTCTTTTCGAATTTTCCAGACTAAATCAGGGGTTAGAGGGCTTCCCTTATAATAAATTGCACCTTTAGACGGTTTCTCGAATCCAAGAAGCATTTTAAATAAAGTGGACTTTCCAGTTCCGGATTTCCCTCTTAGCAGAACTTTTTCTCCTTTCAGGATGAGAATCGAGAAGCTTGAGATTACTTGCTTATTTTTAAAAGAGACTTCTACATTTTCGTATCTTATTATTTCATCTCTTCTAATTCCATTTCTTATTTCGCTATCTATTATTTTATCCTGCATTTTGTCCCGAATTTATATTTTATTTTTGTTTGTATGAATCTAAATAAATATTTTGATAATAGTGAATAATAGAGAATAAAAGAGAATAGCTTCTTTAGTCAAGACTTCTAATATATTTACCTCTTAACTCTCAGCTTTTTAGTATCATTTTATTCTTTGTTATCCATTATTCTTTTTTATCTAATTAGGCTATTAATCCCTTTTTATTATTCTATTATTTATAATTAGATTAACTTATTTGATATTCACAATTGTAAATTTTTCTTGTTATTTTTTGAATTTTCTGTTTTTTAGTCTGGATTACTATCATGTATTTTTGTTAAAGAGAAAGTTTATCTATTGAAAGGTAATCACTAAACCAATTCTATAATTTAATTGGTTCTATTATTATACTATATAAGAGATTATTTTAGAAGGTCTATTTAGAATTTTACAGTTAAAATTTTGCTAAAAGTTATTAACCTTCAAGAACTGACGTTTATGTTACCTGTAATCCAGTATTCGCAATCCATTTCAAATTTTAATTCATAATAATATAACATCTACATTAAAACTCATATCTTAAAATACCTGTATCTTAGTATTGCATAGTTTGGTTTAATTTAGGTTTTGAGTGCTTACAATCTTTTATTTCATTTTAATTTGAGGGACAAAAATGGACTTTGAAGTTTCTTCTAAAAAACTTTCAACTCCGGTTAAGGGAGCAAAAATAAGCTCTAATATGAGTGTAGACGACCTTGTAAGAGAATATAGCGGCTGTGCCTTTGGAGCAGGCAGGCTGGCTGAGGCCGTGGATGTCTATTATGAGATGCTGGCCTCTGAAAAAACCAGGAAATTTTTCGGGCTTGCCGGAGCAATGACTCCTGCAGGCATGAGAAATATAATTTCTGACCTTATCAGGGACGGATACATTGATGTGCTCGTTACAACCGGAGCCAATATGGTTCACGATACGGTTGAAGCTCTTGGCCTTCATCACTATAAGGGTACAGCCTGCTCAAATGATATCCAGCTCAGGCAGGAGTGCATTGACCGAATTTACGATGTTTACCTGCCTGACCAGCATTTCACTGACCTTGAAGAGTTCTTGCAGAAAGTTTATGCCGGGCTTCCAGAAGAAAATGTCTCGATACGGCAGGTACTTTCGGAAATCGGAAAAAACCTTGAGGACGATTCCTCTATCCTGAAAGCCGCAGCAGATATGGGAGTGCCTGTCTACTGCCCTGCTCTGCAGGATTCTGTAATTGGGCTTCAGGCCTGGCTCTATAAAGAAGGGAATTCCTTAACCGTGGATGCTTTTGCTGATATGCATGAGTTTATGGAAATTTGCTTTGAAGCCGAAAGTGCAGGAGCTTTCCTGATTGGAGGAGGAGTTCCTAAGAACTACATTTTGCAGTCCATGCTTGTAACTCCGAAATCCTTTGATTATGCAATTCAACTTACAATGGACAGGCCTGAAACAGGCGGGCTCAGCGGAGCAACCCTTGATGAAGCCCAGTCCTGGGGAAAGGTTGGAGAAAATGCAAAAGCAGTAACTGTATATGCCGATGCAACCATAACTCTTCCGCTTATTGTCGCGGCTGTAAGGACGCGGCTTTCTAAGAGGTGAATTTTATGGAAAGAAATACCTGTATGATTCTTGCCCTTGATGTAACTGACAGGGATGAAGCGCTCAGAATTGCAGAAGATGTCTGGGAATTTGTAGATGCCATAAAAGTAGGATATCCTTTAATTCTTGCTACAGGGCTTGAAATCATCAGGGAACTTTCTGAGTTTGCCCCTGTTATTGCGGATTTTAAGGTTGCGGACATCCCGAACACAAATAAGCTCATCTGCGACCAGGTTTTTGAAGCCGGAGCTGATGCAGTGATTGTTCACGGCTTTACAGGAAAAGACAGTCTTGAAGCCTGCATTGAGGTTGCCTCTGAATATCACAAAGATGTGTTTATCGTAAGCGAGATGAGTCATCCCGGAGGGTCCGAATTCCTGCAGTCTGCTGCTGAAGCTATTACAAAAATGGCACTTGAAGCAGGAGCCTATGGGCTTGTTGCCCCCGCAACCCGACCTGAAAGGGTAAAAAAGATACGAAAAATCATAGGAGATAAGCTTACAATTATTTCTCCAGGCGTAGGCGCACAGGGAGGAAAAGCCTCTGACGTGATTGCTGCAGGCGCAGATTGGGTTATTGTCGGAAGGAGCATTTATAAAGCAGAATCTCCGAAAGAAGCTGCAAGAGAGATAGCAGAAGAAATTCAAGCTGAGATCAGAGGCGAAAATTGAAGAAAAACTTCTCTTAAGAGCTGTCTGAATATTTAAAGCGATTTTATTACATTATTGTTAAATGAATCAAGGATTTTTTTATATTATAATTAAAATCCATATATACAGAGTTATCTTTAAGATTCCTAATTTTAATATTTTAGTGATTAATTTAATCTCAGTTCAGTGCCTGTGATGAAAAATTTGGCTGATTTTATGATGAGCCCTATGAGTTCTGAGGCACGAAAATTGAGCACCAAAAATGCGGGAAAGGGAATATTTGTAAAAATATATTTTAAAACATTTTGAAATATTTTGTATATTTTGGATTAATCTCAATCAACAAATGATGAACTACCTCAAATTTACTGATGACGGTCTTTTTTCTCAGTCAACTTGATAGACCTGGATTTTCTAATCTCATAGAGGAAAAACAAGGCTTATTATTAGCTTGTCTGCCAGGCGTTAAGTCATATCAGGACTGCTAATACAGACATTTTAAATTTGTAATTATATGCTGGTTATGGATATAGAAACCAAGAATTCAGACCCAAAAAATTACTTCGGGTTTAATTTTATGTTCATGTTTTATGAAATCTGTTTTGATGGTAGTAAGTTTTCTTAACCACATTTCTGGAAAATAATACGACTGGGGTTCTCAAGAGTGGAAGGGGACTGAAACATTGTTGTACGAATTTTTAATATTTGAACCATATGAAAAAATAGCAAGAATGAGCTTGTAACCTTCCCGATGACCAATAAGCAAGTATTTAATCCGTAGAAACCCATGATTAAGTTGGGAATTATATGTTTGGAGTCCAAAGTCCTTTAAGATGTTAAGCAGCAGGTATGTAGCTGTTAGCTATTTCTGCAGGCCTTAGGATCACTTATGATAGGGGAGCGTTCGAAAATGCCTATGCAAGATAAAGATACATATGCTTCACTGTATCATGAATCACTTGCGATGCATAGAAAATTGGGGGGTGTACTTGAGGTAGTAAGTAAAGTTCACCTTCGAACGATCCATGATCTCAGCGTTGCCTATACCCCAGGAGTTGCCGAGCCGTGCAGGAAAATAAGCACGAATCCGGACCTGGCCTACCTTTATACCCTGAAGAGGAATACCGTTGCTGTTGTCACTGATGGGTCTGCTGTGCTCGGACTTGGAAACATAGGACCGTATGCGGCTCTGCCGGTTATGGAAGGAAAAGCTATTATTTTCAAGGAATTTGCAGGAATTGACGCTTTTCCTATCTGCCTGGACACTCAGGATACCGAAGAAGTTATTCAGGCAGTCAAGAATATTGCTCCTGCTTTTGGGGGTATCAACCTTGAGGACATCAGTGCACCTCGCTGTTTTGAAATCGAGACAAGGCTTCGCGAAGAACTTGCCCTTCCAGTTATGCATGACGACCAGCACGGCACGGCTATTGTGGTGTTTGCCGGACTCCTGAATGCCCTCAAAATCGTAAATAAAGAATTGAGCAGCCTCAAAATAGTAATATCAGGGGTCGGGGCTGCTGGAGTTGCAATTTTCAGGTTTCTGGTTCGGGCAGGAGTAGATCCTGCAAAAATCCTTGTTTGTGACAGCCTGGGGCTTGTGTACGAGGGGCGAAAAGAAGGCATGAATCCTGTGAAGGAAGAAATCTCCAGGCTTACGAACCCCGGAAAGTTGAAAGGAGGGCTGGAGGATGCCTTTCCTGATGCTGACCTTTTCATTGGAGTCTCTGTCGGAGATATAGTCACTGAAGACATGATTCGTTCCATGGCAAAAGATTCAATTGTAATGGCCCTGGCAAACCCAATTCCCGAGATCATGCCGGATGTTGCAAAGAGAGCAGGGGCAAGGATTGTTGCGACAGGCAGGTCGGACTTCCCCAATCAGCTTAACAACTGCCTGAGTTTTCCAGGTGTTTTTAAGGGAGCTCTTAGCACCTGTGCAAGAAAAATAACGCCTGAAATGGAAATGGCTGCAGCCTACGCTCTCGCAGAAGTCGTAACAATCAACGAGCTTTGCGAAGACCATATAATCCCTTATGCCCTTGACAAGCACGTCGTGCCTGCGGTTGCAAAAGCCGTTGCTGGTGCATCTATTGAAAGCTGTGCTGCAAGGAAAAGTCTCGAAGATAGGGAATAAAAATCTTATTTTCGGCTGAAATTTCGGCTGACAACTTATTTTGGTAGAACCTCATTTATTTAAAAGTTTAATTGTTTAAAACTTCAATTGTTTAAAACTTCATTTATTTAAAACTTCATTTATTTAAAACTTCAATTATTTCATTACAGCACTTTTGTAGGTCAAAAAAACGATTATTTCAAAAAAACCATTACTTTAGAAAAAATTCCTCTGAAAGTAAAAATTTACAATGACTTTTCAATTTTAAGTAATTCATCAGCCTCTTCTTTACTTAGAATTCCTTCCATTACTACAATATCCTTAACAGGCAGCTTCTTCTTCAGCACTTCTTTTGCAATTTCTGCAGCCTTAAGATGCCCGAGCTTTGGGGTAAGAAAAGTTACAATGACAGGATTTAGCTCAAGGTAAGCTCTGCACCTATCTTCATGGGCCTTAATTCCTTCTACACAACGTTCCTGAAAAACTGGCAGATAATTTGTCAGCAGAGAGATGGATCCAAGAATATTAGAAGTCATTACAGGGGTCATAACATTTAGCTCAAGTTGCCCTGCCTGAGCTGCGAGAACAACTGCCGTATCGTTTCCCACAATCTGGAAGCCTATCATATCAAGGCATTCGGCCATTACAGGATTATATTTTCCTGGCATTATGGATGATCCAGGCTGTACAGCAGGAAGTTCTATTTCCGAAATTCCGGTGGTTGGGCCGGCATTAAGAAGCCTTAGGTCATTAGCTATTCTTATAAGTTCAAGAGCAAGTTCCCGGAGAGCTCCTGAAAAGGCTGCAAGCTGGGATCGGCTCTGCAAAGCTTCGAAACTGTCAGCCGCCCTTTGGAAGGGGAGTTTGCAAAGTTCGGACAGTATTGAGATTACAAGTTCCCGGTACCCAGGAGGTGTATTTGCTCCTGTCCCAGTTGCAGTGCCTCCTAACGGAAGCTCGAGAAGATCATCTCTTCGTTCTTTTATCCTGCGCGAAGCTCTCAAAAGCGCAGATGAGTAAGCTCCGAACTCGTTACCAAGCGTAACAGGTATGGCATCCATAAGGTGTGTCCGGCCTGATTTCGGAATTCCCGAAAACTCCTCTGCTTTTGCCCGAAAAGCCCTGGAAAGGGAAGAAAGCACATCTAAAAGCCTGTCAGCTTCAAAAATAATGGCTATATAGGAAGCGGTTGGAAAAGTATCATTAGTTGACTGAGCCTGATTCACGTGATCGTTGGGGCTCAGGAAAGTATAATCTCCTCTTCTGCGTCCCAGGATTTCTAGAGCGCGGTTAGCCAGAACCTCGTTAATGTTCATATTAAAGGAAGTCCCTGCGCCTGCCTGAAATACGTCCACAGGAAACTGGTCAGAATACCTTCCTCCGAGGTCATTAAGGACTTCCTCGGCTGCCGCTATGATAGCATTCCCTCGCTCTTGATCAAGCCCTCCAAGCTCAATATTAGCAAGAGCTGCTGCCTTTTTTATCAGGATATATGCCCTGACTAATTCCGGCCTTGCCACATGCCCGCTGACCGGAAAATTATAGATAGCTCGCTGGGTCTGGATGCCATAATAGACATCTTCAGGGACTTCCATTTCCCCCAGGGAATCCTTCTCAATTCGGGTTTTCGGAGTAATAGACTCACCTCAGAAAATTATTATTCAAAAGTTTTCAGGACTGTTTACTTTGGTTCCTTTCCAAGTTCTTTGATTTCCCTTCTGGCTTTCCCGATTCCTTCAATAGGTGGGACGCCTTTTGGGCAGACAGCCCTGCAGTTGGCATGAAACTTACAACCCCACCAGCCGGATTTGCTGTTGGCAAGCATAAGTCGCGATTCCTTATCTGCCTCCCGCGGATCAATATGGAACCTGTATAGCTTTGCAAGAGCAGCAGGACCCAAAAATTCTTCTTCTTTTCCTGAGACAGGGCAGGCACCCACACAGGCAGCGCAGAGTATGCAGTTTGTATACTTCTCAAGCTCATTTACCGATTCGGGCGCCATAAGCCGTTCCTTTTCAGGAGGACTGGAAGCCGGTTTAAATGCCGGCTCGACTGCCCTGTAGAACTCGAAAAACTTATCCATATCCACAATGAGATCCTTTATTTTAGACAGAGAGGGGAGGGGCTCCACAAGGATCTCATTTTCAGGATCCCAGGAAATGGTATCTTCCATTCCCGGAAAAGGCCTAAGCTTTATATTCCATTTGCCTTTAAGAAGGGATTCGATCCGGACTCTGCAGGCAAGCCCTGGTATCTTATTAATCAGCATTGCACAACTCCCGCAGACTGCACCTCTGCAGGAATAGCGGAAAGCAAGGGAATCATCGAGCTCTTCCTGGATTTTGAACAGCGCGGAAAGAACTGTCATCCCTTTTGAGGGTTCGATCTCAAAGGTGTCGTAATGGGAATCCCCGGTTTCCCTATCAAAGCGGAATATCTTCATTTTCATCAATACACACGCTCCTTTACCGGGAATTTCCCGAGTCTTACGGGAAAAGATTCAAGCACGGGCTGTCCAGCTTTTAGCCTGTAGATTGTATGATAAAGAAACTTTTCATCATCCCTTTCCGGATAATCAACCCTTGAATGAGATCCCCGGCTTTCCTGCCTGGCAAGAGCGCCCCTTGCAACAGCTTCTGCAATATCAAACAGGCCTTCTAGTTCAAGGGTATAGAGAAGTGCATAGTTGAATAGAGGAGACCTGTTTTTGATATAGACTTCAGGATAAGCGGCTTTAAGTTCAAGGAGTTTTTTAAGTCCTTTTTCCATCATACTCCCTTCCCGAAAGACTCCAAAGTACTCAGACATTGTTTTTTTCAGTTCATCCCTGAGACTGTGCATTTTCACCCCGGATTTCCTGGCAAGCAGGGTTTTTATCCGTGAATCATCTTTTGAGAGGCTTTCAAGGACAGCTTTTTCAGCCTCTTTTCTATCCCGGATTTCAGACGATGGAAAATTGTTCGCGATTTCCTGTCCGGCAAGCTTTCCGAAAACTACAGTCTCAAGCAGGGAATTACCCCCGAGTCGGTTTGCCCCATGCACGCTGACACAGGCACATTCTCCTGCTGCATATAAGCCAGGAAGTTCAGTTGCCAGGTCATTTCCAACAGCCACACCTCCCATTGAATAATGCTGTCCAGGCTGCACGGGAATTGGAGTTTCAACAGGGTCCACGCCTGCAAAATCCATGGAAATCAGCCTTATCCCTGGAAGGCGTTCTGCAATTTTCTCCTTTTTCAGATGCCTGAGATCAAGGAGCACGTAACCGCCTTCAAAACCTCTGCCTTCATCAATTTCCTGCTGTGCGGCCCTGGCAACTATATCCCGCGGGGCAAGTTCCATGGATTTTGGGGCATATCTCTCCATGAAACGTTCGTTCCTGCTGTTCAGAAGGTATCCTCCTTCTCCCCTGGCTCCTTCGGTGATAAGGATATTTGTATCGTAAAGAGTAGTTGGGTGAAACTGCACGAATTCCATATCTTTTAAAGGCACACCTGCCCTGAGAGCCAGAGAAGCTCCATCTCCGGTATTAATCAGGGAATTTGTTGAGCGGGCAAATAGTCTCCCAAAACCCCCGGTGGCAAGCAGAAGAGAACAGCATGTGAAGCCATGCAGGCTGCTGTCAGCGATGTTTACAGCAGTACAGCCTGCACACCTTTTTGCTTTCCCGGAGCCTTTTTCAAAAGAACCATCTCCTACTGTTACTAGGGAGCTTACAAAGAACTCATCATAAAAGGTAAGTTTTCCCCCCTTTCCTTTTTCTTTTTCTTCCCTGCCTACAAGCTGTTCATAAAGAGTGTGCAGAATGTTGTGTCCAGTACGGTCTGCAGCATAGCAGGTCCTTGGGAACATCCCCCCTCCAAAAGGCCTCTGGGCAATTCTGCCGTCCGGAAGCCTTGAAAACACGGTCCCGAAATGCTCAAGTTCAATTATTGCAGCAGGCGCATTTTTGCACATGATTTCCACGGCGTCCTGGTCAGCCAGGTAGTCCGAACCCTTGACAGTATCAAATGCATGGTCTTCCCAGGAATCCCCTGCAATAGCATTTCCAAGGGCTGCATTTATCCCGCCCTGGGCTGAAACGGAATGGGAACGGAGAGGATGGACCTTTGAAATAATAGCTGTATCAAACCCCTGATCTATAGTCTCAATTGCTGCACGAAGTCCGGTCAGCCCGGCCCCGACTATAACCACATCATGCGAATGGATAGGATAGCCTGCTTCTTTTCCTTCGACTTCCAATTATCTTCCCCCACATTTCAACAACACAAAATTTGCGTAAAATTAACCTGAAAACCCAAAAAATCTTGGGTATTAGAAATTAGATCCTAAAAATTACGTATCGGAAATTACATATTAGAATTAGGCATTACAAATTAGGTATTACAAATTAGGCATTAGAGATTTAGTACTGGAAATTTGTATTAGAATTTACATGTAAGATTTCTTAGCTCTATCGAAAAAGCTCGTAATTTATTGAATAGTCTCCAGGGCACTCTACAAGCTTTTCTTGAACGACAGTTACTTTATGCAGGGAAAACTCTTTACATAACTTCTGTAAGACCATTTCCTCTCTCTTTCCTTATCTTGAAACCTGCAGCCCAAAACTTCAGCAAAGAGGAATAAATCAGGGTTTCGACAGTTCAAGCCCGAAATCCTCGCCGTTTATCTTTTTCTTCCCGCATTTATAAAACCAAAGATATCGTCAATAAACCAAAGATTCGTCAATAAGACAAGGACAATTATAGGAGTTTCATATACGATTGACGATTGAGATCTGAACTCCTGGCAACTTATCACCAAGCCCTGTCCAGCTTCAATTAAAGTTCCCATTAGGTGTTCTATGCCCTTTATCTACAGCCTTTGCAGCCTTTAGTTGTCTCCTTTATTTATTAACTGTTACAGTTTTAATATTCACAAACTCCTTAAGCCCGTAGTGGGAGAGTTCCCTCCTGATTCCGGACTTTTTGATCCCACCAAAAGGCAGTCTCGGGTCAGACTTGACCATTCCGTTTATAGCTACAAATCCTGACTTAATCTGTTTTACAAGTTTCAATGCTCTTTCAAGGTTTTCAGACCAGATTTCAGCCCCAAGCCCGAATTCTGTAGAGTTTGCAAGTTTCACTGCCTCGTCTTCGTCTTTTGCAGTTATTATCGGGGCAATAGGCCCGAAAACCTCAACATTAAATACCTTCATATCACTGCTGGCTGCAGGAATAATAGTAGGGTTGAAGAAAAAGCCTTTTTCATGCCTTCCACCGTAAGTCTGAGGCCTGGCTCCCTTTTTAATTGCGTCTTTGAGGATTATATCAAGACTATCAACAAATTCCTTCTTTGCAAGTGGCCCTATATCGGTGTCCTCATCCATTGGGTCTCCTATTTTCAGTTCCTTTGTATGAAGTTCAAAAGCTTTGATAAAATCCTCTACTACATTTTCTACCACAATGAATCTCTTGGCAGCAATGCAGCTCTGTCCTGTATTTATAAATCGGGACTTTACAGCTACCTGAGCAGCCTTTTCAATATCGGCATCTTCAAGCACTATGAAAGGATCAGATCCTCCGAGTTCCAGTACAAGAGGTCTGATAGTTTCCCCGGCAAGTTTCCCAATCTCCGAACCTGCCCCTATACTGCCTGTAAGCGAAACTCCATCCACCAGATCAGCTTTAATAACTTCCATTGCAGTTTTTGAGTCAATTAAAAGACTCTTAAAAACATTTTCCTGGAGCCCAGCTTCCAAAAAGACCTTCTCAATCTCCAAGGCTGACCTTGGCACATTTGAAGCATGCTTGAGCAAACAGACATTGCCTGCACACATTGCAGGCACTGCAAACCTAAATACCTGCCAGAACGGAAAATTCCAGGGCATAATCCCGAAAATTACTCCCAGGGGCTCACAGGTAACGTAACTTTTTTCAGATCCGGTATCTACAACTTCATCTTTCAAAAACTCAGCTGCGTCTTCTGCGTAATAGTTACAGAGCCAGGTACATTTCTCGGATCCTGTGTCTATAACCTCATCCTTTAGAAATTCAGGAGCTTTTTCCGCGTAATAATCACAGAGCCATGTGCATTTCTGAATTTCGGCTCTTGACTGCGTGATGGGTTTTCCCATTTCCTTCGTAATGATTTCAGCATAAGTATCTGTGTTTTGCCGAAGTACTTCCCCAACTTTAGTAAAAACTTTTGCCCTTTCTTCAATAGGCAATGAACTCCAGGCTAAAAAAGCTGTTCTGGATTTTTCTATCTCTGCCTCACATTCTCCAAAAGAAAGCAAATCATAAGTCCAGTTTACTTCTTCAGTATAAGGATTAATAGATTTTATTTTCATAATTTCCCCATCAAAAAAGAGTTATTTCGTAGTATTTAAACTCCCTGTATCAAATCTCTGTACTATAATTAAGATAGAGTATTAAGACGGAGTAAACCTGAAAAGGAAGAAATCCCATGAATTAGGTATTCCTGTTTGTTCGGATAATAAACCGCTTAAGACAGAATCAAAAAACCGGCTAAGGGAAAATTAAAAGCAAGGGGTTTCATATTTATCTGTCAGTGATTGAAGTTGACCCAGTAACTACAATTAAAGAAAAGGCAGACGTTATTGGTATTATAGTTACTGGGAAAGTATGGAACTGGTTATTTAATGTCTTTTATAACCAGTTTCCTTTTCAAGTCGCTTTACCATTCTTGCAGAAGTACATAGAGGGAGTGCTGTCTCCGAGGTTATATTCTTTCCAGACTGCACAGGTGTAACAAATGCATTGCTGGTCAGGATTTAGATCCTGGCAGGTGGCTTTACCTGTCGAACAATAAACCCCGGGAACATTTTGAGGCTCCGGGACATTTCCTCCCTGTGAACTCTCCATCTCTTTCAATAAATTATCAAGCTTATTCATCGCACATTTACTATCAGCTTGAACAGGACACTTTGGGCACATGCACTTCTTGATATTTTCCATAGTATATGGAACTTTAGAATTTTCACTCATATTCATATTATCCCCCAAATAATATTCATGAAAAAATATTCATTCCATATTTTATATTTAGGAAATAAAAGCCTTTTCATTTTTGTGAAGAATAACAATCTGTGCAACTGGATTTAAAAAATAAAGTTAGAGAATAATAGAGAATTATTTTATTCAAAGTTGACAGCGAAGTTGTGGTTTATTGTCTACAGCAGATTTTTATTAGATCTGATATTAATTTAATCTCTTTTTTATTCTGTAGATAAACGATTTACACCAAAAATTGCATGTTATTCTCAGTCCTTCCATTCAAATCCTGATATATTGGTGTTATATATCAGCTTCCCTAAATATAAAAAAGTCATTTCTTCAAGTAATCATCAGGTAGTGGGGGGATAAAATGAATTTTGAAACTAGTGTATTTGAGACTATACAACGAACACCCGACATAATAAGTATAAGATTTGAGAAGCCTTCCGGATTCAATTACTTTGCGGGGCAGTATATATTCATAACTCTGGAAGATGGTTCTGAGCAGATGACAAAGCATTTTACATTATCTAGCAGCCCTACCGAAAATTTTCTTGAGATAACTAAAAGGCTGACAGGCCATCCCTTTTCAAACGCTCTAGCCAGGCTAAGTTCAGGTGATAAAGTTTCCATGATGGGAGCTTTTGGAGATTTTACCTTTCAAGGTGAATATAACAAGGTAGGCATGCTCTCAGGAGGTATAGGTATAACTCCATTGCGAAACATGATCAAATATTCAGTTGACAGGAACCTGAGTTCTAACATGATCCTTCTTTATTCTAACAGATTTGAGAATGATATAGCATTCAAAGTCGAACTGGATGAAGTACAGACGAAAAATCCTAACATAAAAGTAATTGAAACAATTACTAAACCCGACCTGGACTGGAAGGGAGTATCAGGGAGAATCAATACTGAGATGGTTAAAAAATTTATACCGGATTACCTCGAACGCGAATTTTACGTAAGTGGGCCACAAAAGATGGTAGATACGATGATCTCTCTTTTAAGGGAACTGGGAGTTCTGGAGAAACAGATAAAGCAAGAATACTTTCCCGGTTATGAGTGATTTATGGGTAAATCCACACAATAAAGTAAGGCTCTGAAGCCCTAATATAGCGGCTCAATCCTCAAACCATATTTTTAACGTTTATTAGCTTTAAAAAATAGAAAAATTCAATTTAACATTTTTCGTTGAATGCTGTCAATAAACTCGTCAACTGGAAATTAAATTTTTATAATTGTAACGAGGATTTTCACCTTTATTTACCTTTATTTACCTCTGTTTAGCTTTATTCTTTTCGTCTCTTTTATAATATAAAAGGAGTTTAAGGTTTTTTTAGAAACTCTTCTCTATTTATTCTTGATAACAGTAATCCTTCTAAATAAATTCCCATAAAGAAAGTATTTTATTTATCATAGTAAATTACTGAGATAGGTGAAATGGAAATGAGAGTAGCAGTGTGCGGGAAAGGAGGAAGCGGAAAAAGTACTATTTCGGCTCTCCTGGCAAAGCAGATGGCAAAAACGAAGAATGTGCTTGTGCTTGATATTGATGAATCCAATTACGGGCTGCACAGCCAGTTAGGGATGGCAGAACCCAGAGATCTTATGGAATATTTCGGAGGAAAAGCAGGCTTTAAAGAGAAACAAAAAGCAGCTCCGAAAACCACGCAGTTCTGGGGGCTTGCGGCAAATAATGACGGCTCGGGAAAACCTGCAGGCCAGAAGCAGTCCAGGTTTTTCAAGAAAAGATGGAGTCTGTCTGACCTGCCTCCTGAATTTGTAGGAGAAAAAAACGGGGTCAAGTTAATGGCTGTTGGCAAGATTCATGATTTTGGGGAAGGATGTGCCTGCCCTATGGGAGTTTTAACCAGGGAATTTCTTGAAAACCTTGACCTGGGAAAAAATGATTTTGTAATTGTGGATACTGAGGCAGGAACCGAACACTTTGGGCGCGGAGTAGATAAGGATTTTGATCTTATTCTTGTAGTTGTTGACCCTTCATATGAATCTATCAAGCTTTCAAAGAAGTTCGAAGAGCTTGGAGAACAGGCCGGGAACAAAGTTTTCTTTGTACTCAATAAAGTCGAGGAAGATATTAAACAGGACCTGCTTGAAGCTGTTGACTCTTCTAAAGTTGCAGCAGTTATTCCTGCAAGAAAAGAGCTTTTTAAGGCTTCTTTTAAGGGTGGAGAATTTGAAGTTGAACTTGAAGAGATTGCAGAACTTGAAAGGTTTCTTGATACATTATCCTGAGTATAAAATTAATTAAAATTTAATTAAACTTAATTAAAATTCAATAAGACCTATTAATATATTATTTTTCTAAAAAGAAAGTCATTTTCCTCTGATTTGACTTGCTAGAAAAGGCTTAAATGGTTTAAAAGGAACTTGTTAAATTTGAAATGGTTAAAATAACATTTAAATAGATTTAGCAGACTTTTAAGGAAATCTAGCAGGTCAAATCTATAGTTATACTTACAGCATCATAATTCACTACAGGTTTTTTATGCGAACCTTTTTTCTCTTCGAACTCAAGAAGGCCTATACCCTCAAGATACTTTACATCATTTGATACATTTGATTGACTGCGATTCAGGATTCGAGCCAGTTCGCTAATAGATTCTGGATTTCTTTCCCGAATCACCTAGAGCAGGCGTACACGCTCATTTGTCAGGATTTTTGCTACATCTTCAGGAGTTCGAACCACGATGCTCGGGTTTTGTTCTTCAGATATTTTCCCGACTTTGATGCCCTCAAAAAGCTGGTCAAGATGATCTCCGTATTTTTTATCGGACATAATTTTAATTTCCTTGAAATCAAGGCATTTTACAGACAGATCAATAACCTTCTAAATAAATTAATAAATCACTACTAATTTTTAAGATCGCAGATTAAGTAATTTAAGTAATTAATTTCCAGGATTCTTCAGAAGTCTCTGAAGAGATTTCCAAATATTTATTTTTCTTTTTCTTTAATTTTCTTCTTTAATTGCAATGGCAAATTTTCTTTGATTTTCTTTTTCTTTTTCGTTCTGGCCGCTCTTCGAGCGGGACAACTCGCATGGAATAATAAAAAAATATTATTATTGTACTGGATTTGTTTTTTAAAACATTAAACTCGAAACCCACCTAATTCGATTGAAATTTCTGAATTGATTACGAGTTTGGGGTAACTTAAAATATTTTTTACCTGCACATCAATTTTACCATATATTTTTATTTTTGAAATTTAGTGCGATTATCCGAAAGTATATTATTGATCGTGTTATTTGAATAATGCAAAAGTTTTACCTGGTTAAAGGTAGCAGGTTTGCCTGTCCAGATCACATTTATATGCGTTTTATATCTGTGAGATATACAATTCGAAAGTGAAATTCACAATTCGAGATTTACTGGCTCTGACTGGTATATATTACATTTGAAAATTATACCTGAATTATTACTTAGTTATTATTTGAATGGTTTTTCTGTGCTTGAATACTGGAGACAACAATTATGACTATGCGTGAATATATGCTTGGAAACATTGCAATCGCTCGCGGGCTGCTTGAAGGCGGTGTGCAGGTGCTTGCAGGCTATCCCGGGACCCCCTCTTCGGAGATTATTGATACGCTTGCATGCCGTGAAGACAGGGATTACCATGTTGAATGGTCAGTTAATGAGAAGGTTGCAATGGAGGTTGCAGTCGGAGCTGCCTGGGCAGGGGTCAGGGCTGCAGTTACAATGAAACATGTAGGGCTAAATGTTGCAGCCGATCCTTTTATGACCCTGGCCTATGCAGGGACTAAAGGCGGGCTGGTTGCAATTGTTGCGGATGACCCGTCATGCCATTCTTCCCAGAACGAGCAGGATACAAGAAAATATGCACAGTTTGCACTTGTGCCCTGTTTTGATCCTTCAACTGCGCAGGAAGCCAAGGATATGCTGCCTTATGCTTTTGAGTTTTCTGAAAAGTTTGAGGTTCCTGTACTCTTCAGGCCCACAACAAGGATTTCGCATGGAAAATCCGATATCGAGCTTGGGGAAATTCCTGCGGAAAAGCGAGCTCCCAATTTTGAAAAACTCCTGGACCGCTGGGTCATGCTTCCGAAAAATGCCAGGCCACGCCACACTCATCTGCTTTCTATCCAGCAGCCGATTGAAGATGAGCTTGCAGAATCTCCCTGGAATTCGCTTGAACTAAAGCCTGAAGCAAGGTTTGGAGTAATAGGGGCAGGTATTGCTGCGGTTTATGCAAAAGAAGCTCTTGTTGAGCTTGATGTCGAAGCATCTTTTTTGAAAATCTGTACATATCCTGTCCCGAGAAAATTAATCCTTGAGCTGCTTCAGAATGTCGATGCTGTGCTTATCTTTGAAGAGCTTGAGCCTGTTGTTGAAGAGCAGGTAAAGTTAATTGCACAGGAAGAAGGCCTATCAATTAAGGTTTTTGGAAAAACAGGCGGTTTTGTGCCAAGAGAAGGAGAACTTGATGTTACTGCTTTTCTTGACTCTCTTGAGAAGGTTTTTAGGCTTGAAGTGGAGCCTGAACCTGCAGGAGCGACAGTCGAGCTTGCTCCAAGGCCTCCGGTGCTCTGTGCAGGCTGTTCGCATAGGGCTACTTTCCAGTCTATGAAAAAGGTTTTTGGGAAAGATGCGATCTATCCGAGTGATATTGGGTGTTACACGCTTGGAATCCAGAGCGGGACTGTTGAGACTACCCTTTGTATGGGCTCAAGCATAAGTATCGCTTCAGGGCTTTACCATGCAGGAGAAAAAAGGCCTATCTGCTGCTCTATAGGGGACTCGACTTTCTTCCATACCGGGATGAATTCACTCTTGAATGCGGTTTTCAATAAGGCCGATATTACGGTTACGATTCTTGACAACCGCATTACAGCAATGACCGGGCACCAGCCAAATCCAGGGGTCGGTTTTACAGTAACAGGTGAGCCGACTGTGCAGGTCTCCCTTGAGGAACTCTGTAAAGCCATGGGAGCAGGCTTTGTAGCTGTTGTTGATCCCTACAATGTTAAAGAAACTGAGCAGGCTTTTAAGGCAGCAAAGGATTTCAAAGGGACAGCCGTGGTTATTGCAAAGCAGCCCTGCGTGATTTCAGGAAAGAGGGCCGGGATTAAGAGGGTGCCGTATATTGTTGATCCTGAAAAGTGTGAAGGGTGCAAGCAGTGTGTAAGGTTTGGGTGTCCTGCAATTGAGTTTGATGATGAAAACAAGTGCTCGGAAATTACTGCTTTTTGCAGTGGATGCGGGGTTTGCGCTCAGATTTGCAAGTTTGATGCGATCCAGGAGGTGAAGCAATGAGCGAAGGAGAGGAATGGATTGAGGTCCAGGGGAAAACTCAGGTTGAAAGCAAGCTTGAGGGAAAAAAGTTTGACCTCCTTATTACAGGAGTTGGAGGTCAGGGAGCAATCCTTGCTTCGGATATTATAGGGAATGCTGCAGTCAGTGCAGGGCTGCCTATCAGAGCTGCAGAAACGCACGGCATGGCCCAGAGGGGAGGTTCGGTTGTAAATCATATCAGGATCGGAGAAGAGTATGGGTCTATGATCCCGAAAAAAGGGGCAGATCTTATGCTTGCTCTTGAGCCCATGGAAACAATCCGATATATTGATTTTCTGAAAGACGGCGGCGTTATTATAGTAAATACGCAGCCTGTCCTGCCTGTAACTGTGCTGTCCGGGCTTGCAAAGTACCCTGATGTTGAAGAAATCCTTGATGTTCTTTCTGAAAAATACATAGTTAAAGCCTTTAATGCCGATGAACTGGCCTATGATGCCGGATCCAGGCTTGCAATGAATGTGGCAATGGTTGGAGCAGTTTCAGGGTATCTGCCGATTCCAAAGGAAATTTTAGTTGAAAGCATCAAGTCCCTTGTCCCTCAAAAAACGATTGAAATTAATATAAAGGCTTTTGAAATGGGAAGACAGAAAGTAGAAGAAGTTTAAAGGAGAGTTTAAAAAGAAGATTAAATTAAGGAAGCAAAAACAAAAAATTTAACTTTCCTTTTTTTGGAGTCTTTTTTTAAAACATTTAATTTTAATATTCAATTTTTTAATTTTCTAACTTTATTATTTTTGCTTAAAGTTTTTTTAATTTCAATCTTGTTTAACTTTAATCTTTTTTTATTTTTAGACTTTTTTATTTTTAAACCTTTTTATTTTTAGACCTTTTTAAATTTAGTCTTTTTAATTCTAATCTTCTTTTAAATTTAATATTTGTATTTTACAATTGTACTTACACTTTTACTTATAATTAGTAGCCTTGTGTCTGAGAACTTTCTGAAGTTATCGTTAAATAATCTATTAAATAATCTGTTAAATATATCTCCTAATATAATACCGTAAGTTGAATTTATTCTCCAATTGTATAAGAGTATTTCTTCACTATTTTCTTTTATTACAAAAAATATTAATAAGTATTCTTCCTTTTAATAAAAATTCCTACAAATGAAGTATTTTATTAAGTAGGAGTTTTCTTAAAAAAATAAACCAGGATATCTCCCGGGACAATTATTTTTATGTTTATAAATCGTCTATAAAAAAATCAATTAAAAGATTATAATAATTTTCGTTTCTTGTATACAAATCTGGTTCAGGAGTTAAGAATGAAATAAAGGAGAAATTTTTATGGAAGATATTTCAGTAAATAAAGATTACCATAATAAAATCAAACCTATAAAATCAAGAAGAGGAAAATTTATTTTTTGTTTTTTGTCTACGTTTCTTTTATTCTGTGCACTTATTTCTCCGGCAGCAGCAGAGGTTGACTGGAAGCTTACACCGACTTTCCCGACTGCGGGAGATATTATTAAGATAAGGGGAACATCCGCTCCAGATGAAGAAATTCAGGGAGAAATTTCTTTTGAAATGGATCTTCCTGTTTCCGAAGGTAAATATGAATATGTGCTCGAAGATATTCAGGTGCCTGACGGCTTTAATAACCTCTTTACTGTGCGCGCTGAAGGGGTAGAAGACCTCCATGTTGGAGTGAAGAAATTTGTCTGGATAGACCTTGATGCAGAGGCCACAAATGGAATTGCAACTATTTCTCAGGGGCATGTGCCTCCTCTTTCATATATGGTTGTAATTAACGGAAATGCCCTTGATGGAGAAGACTCTGTTCATCTCAATTTTACGGCTTCTCAGAGCTTTGAGGCTGATTCAAAAGGAAAATTCAAATACAGATATGATACAACTTCAATTCCTGCAGGGGATTTCAGGATAAATATCGGGGGCTCGGAACAAATAATTGAACTGAAGGCTAAAGAGAAAATAAAACCCATTGCTGATTTTTCTGCAAGCCCTGTTTCAGGAAAGGTTCCTCTTAAGGTTGTTTTTAAAGATTTAAGCACAGGAAATCCCATAAAATGGAGATGGAGTTTTGGAGACGGAACTTTTTCTACAGAAAAGAATCCTGTACATACATATAAAAAAGCCGGAGAGTATCCTGTTAGTTTGAAGGTAAAAAATCCTGCAGGCAGTGATAAAGTAATCAAACCTGATTATATTGTTGTTAAAAATACCAAAAGCCCTGGAAAACCTCCTGTAGCTGATTTTTCAACATGCATGGGCTCTGGAGAAACTCCATTTGAGATCGAATTTAGTGATGAGAGCACAGGTTCTCCGGTTTCCTGGACATGGAATTTCGGGGATGGAGAGTTTTCAACCGAGCAAAACCCTGTTCATATCTACGATGAACCTGGAAAATACACTGTTACCCTAAAGGTGAGAAACTCAAACGGCCTTAGCAGTGAAACACTAACTGATTATATTAAAATCTCTAAAGGGAAAGAGCATTCTTCCGAATCTAAAAAGAAATAATATCTGAAATAGTTCCTTTAGAGAAATATAGGGCCTAATTAATTCCCAAAAAGCCTAAAAAATCCAGAAAATATTTCAAGAATCTTAAAAGATCTTAAGACCTCCGTTTTGGAGGTTTTAAGGTATAATTAATTCTCTAATTTTATTTATTTTTTTAAAAATTATTTCCGTAGATATTTGCTTTTAAAGTAAATAATTTTTAAAATATTAACCCTAATATTTTTAAATTAGAAAAAGGGCTGACGAAGAAGATTTATTGAAAAACAGTTATTAAAAGCAGTCATGTGAACTTAATCCTTTTCTACTTGAATAATCGGGTCAAACTGGATTTCATGCATAAAAATGCGTTTAATTAATATACATTTAGCTTTTATGAAGTATAATTGTAAGTTTATTAAGAATGCTGAAAAAGGGGATAATTAATGGAAGATATAAAAAATAGTATAGTTGATTATTTGAAAACCAGCTCTTTTATGGATGAAAATACTCAGTTAGAAGATACCGATTCTCTTACTCAGAAGGGTGTTATAGATTCTATTGGTCTTCTTGAACTTATGGACTTTATTTGCGAGAAATATTCTATTGAAATTCCTGAGGACATGTTAACTCCTGAAAATTTCGATACTTTGGAAGGGATTACTAATACAATAATTAAGTTAACCAGATAAGTTTCTGATATTTCCTCAGGGCTCAGGACTAGAAGAATCTGTATTAAATAATAAAATATATTATCCTTTAAGATATATCCTGGTAAATAACTGTTTCATGTATATCTGATAAAACGGTGCAATGTCATGGCTTCTGTTATATCTAACAGGGACAAAGTAACATATTCTGAAATTGCCAACCATTATCACAGCAATAAGTTTCTTTTTGGAATAAAATACTTTAAGAATTGGGTTCTGGAAAGGCTTGCTTTATGTATTCCTGTCCCATCCTGGAGAGCTAGATTGCACAGGATGAGAGGAGTCAATATTGGAAAAAACGTATACGTTGGCTATGATGTTATTTTTGATAGAATTCATCCTGAGTTAATTACTGTAGGAGATTACTCTGAGATTGGGGACAGATGCATATTATCTGCTCATACTAGAGGCAGTTTAACTACACGGCAGGCATATCCGAGAACTATGGCTCCTATAAAGATTGGGAGTGGAGTTTCGGTAAATCCAGGATGCATAATTACGCAGGGAGTTGAAATT
>JBNAKO010000008.1:0-10781 GCA_049706495.1 Methanosarcina sp.
TAATCAACATTACACTAAAATGTAGTTATTTTACTTTTCGGATAGGCTCTAAGTCCTCTTGAGCGAGCAAAGCGAGTGAAAAGGACACCGTGCTCCCGAAGCGGAACTCGGGAGAGACAAAATTTGATAAAAGGATCAGCTTTTTGAAGAGATCTCAAAGCCTGGAATTTCTTCAAATTCTGTGCTTCCTTCAAAAAGCATAGGAATTGCAGGTTCCTGTTTTATAATAACTTTGGATTGAAGGCTGTATCCAAAAATTTTCTTAAATTGTTTTTTCTGTTTTTCTACTTCCCAGATTTCAAGCTGGCATTCTCTTTCGGCATGCATTTCAAGGACAAGATTATCAGTAGAAGCAATATAAAACCGGACATGAGAAATTACGCCTGTATGGGAGCGGTCAAGCCCTTCGGCAATTCTAAGTAGGGAACTTAAGACTTTTATTGTTTTAATTGCCTCTTTACTGAGCCCTGAAAGATTAGGATGCTTCTTTTTTGGCACATTTTTTCTATGGAAATAAGCAAGATTTGCAATAATTTCGACCTCTTGAGGCTGAAAACCTGGAAGGTTGCTTTCCCTTATCAGGTGGTAGGCATGAACCTGGTGAGTATCATAAGAAAGGAAAGTCCCTATATCATGCAGGGTTGCACCATATTCTAGAAGTTCCCTTTCAGACTCCTCAAATTCGTAAATTCCAAGGGCTTCAATACTGTCAAAGAGTTCAAGGGCAAGTCTTGTGACGGTGTGCGCATGTTCTTCATCAAAATTGCAGGTAAGGCCAAGCTGCATAATGCTGCGTTTCCGTACAGACATCTGGGTAATCATATAGGAGAACTCGCTCTTTGAAATATAATCTACAAGCAGTCCTTCTCGTAACCCGTATTTACTAACCTTGATTTCCGAAAGCCCAAGCTCTTCCATAAATGTTTCAATAATTGCGGCTCCTGCAATAATTATATCAGCACGTTGAGAGTTGATTCCAGGAAATTTGCGCCTTTCTTCAAGAGGCAGAGCGCTCATAGCCCTTACTATTTTCTTCAGGTCTTCATAATCCAGTTTTTCATAGCTTTCAGGAATTGGCTTGCGTAAATAAACAAAAGCAATCTTTGCAAGGTTCTCTATAGTCCCTGAACTTCCTATAGAAAAATCGATTCTGTGTTTGGAAAGCTCTTTTATGACATCTGCAGCCTTACTCTGGACATACTCCTTAATCTGATTATATCTTTCTTCGGAAACCGGACCTTTTTCATCCGGAAGAAACATATTTGTCAGGCGGATAGCTCCAAGGTTAAAGGAATGCAGGAAATCGTAGTTGGTCTGGTCTCCTATTGATACCTCTGTGCTGCCTCCCCCAATGTCAATAAATAGGGCTTTTGAATGGCCAAGCCTTAACCCGCTTGAGACTCCCAGATAAATCAGCCTGGCTTCTTCATTTCCGGAAATTGTACAGACTTCAAGATTCGCCTCACGCTTCAACATCTCAAGCAACTGGACTTTATTGCTAGCATCCCGTGTTGCAGACGTGGCTACAGCCAAAACCTCTTCTGCTCCATAGGCTCTGGCAAGTTCCATAAATTTTTTGCAAACAACAACCGCACGCTCTATTGCCTTTGGCTGTATAATTTTATCTATAAATTCTTTGTCCCCTAATCTGACTGTCTCCTTTTGCTTGGTCAGGGGCAGGTAAGATCCATTAGGGTTAATCCGGACTAAAAGCAGCCGGACTGAGTTAGTCCCTATATCGATAAACGCAACAACTCTGCCTTCGGATATTTTTTCGGGTTCCATTATTACCACCTGAAAGCCCTGTCTTTCGTTTTCCTCGAAGGAGGCGAGAGCCTCAAAATAAATTTAACAATATCTGTTCAGATTTTTATTCTATATAATGTTTATTTTTCAGTAGTACGATTTCTGGTTTTTATTTTTTTGTTTTTCTTTTGCTTTCTCCAGCCTTATCATCTATATATGTAAAATTGCATGTTCAAAAACCCTGCCCATAAAAAACTCTGGAAAAATGAATTACTATGATATGGAAAAATAAACAAAATTTAATAAGAGGCAGTTAAGGGCCTGTTAAAGAAAAATAAAGAAAAATAAAGAAAAATGAAGAAAAATGAAGAAAAATGAAGATAAAAAGGACGAACACAAGGAAAGAATGCATTAATAAGGGCTAAAATAAACAAATATTGATAAAATCAATAATATCAATAATATATAAATCAGTAAAGCAAGCTAAAGCTATACTGCAGGAAACAACAGTTAGATTAAAAAATATAGATAAAACAAAAAGAAATAAAAGGAAAGAGATTTTTCTCTCTTCGCTTTACTATATTTTATTTATTATACCTTTTATCTTTATTTGAGGTTAAATCCCAGCTTCCGCTATTCTCAAGCATCCATAATTGGGAGTCCAGTTCTCCCTCTTCGGGCTGCGGATAAATCCTCTCAGTCCTTCCATTAGGAAGCACCAATCGAGCCTTTATATTATCCTTCATGTGCGTACCCAGAATAGTATCTCTAACAATAGGAACATACTCAGGAGATACCGGGAAAAGGGCTTCTATCCTGTTGTCCAGATTACGCGGCATAAGATCCGCGCTGCCCATAAAGATTTCTTCTCTTCCCCCATTCCGGAAATAATAAGCTCTGCTGTGTTCGAGAAAACGGCCAACTATTGAGACTACTCGTATGTTCTCACTAAGCCCATAAATCCCAGGCCTGAGGCAGCAAATTCCTCGAATAATAAGATCTATTCTTACGCCTGCCTGGGAAGCCCTATAAAGCTCCCTGATGCATTGATAGTCTACAAGAGAGTTCATTTTAAAGATCAGATGTCCATTTCCGCATTTTTCATGCAGATCAATTTCTCTTCTAATGCGTTCCAGAATCTGGTGCCTGAGGGTTTGAGGTGCTACAAGGAGCTTTATATAATGGTCTTTTCTGGAGTAACCAGTAAGGGCATTAAAAAGATCAGAAATATCTTTACCTATGAAAGGGTCGCTTGTCAGATACCCAAAATCCGTATAGATTTTTCCTGTAACTGCATTGTAGTTTCCTGTACTCATATGCACATAATACCTGATTCCTTCCTTTTCGGCCCTGACTACAAGGCACATCTTGGCATGAGTTTTACGTCCCGGAAAACCATAAGCTACATGGACCCCTTTGCGCTCAAGTTCCTTTGCCCAGCCTATATTGTTTTCTTCATCAAAACGGGCTTTGAGTTCTACAAGAACTGCCACCTGCTTTTTCCTATCCGCAGCTTTCATAAGGGCCTGAATAATCCTGGAATTATCGTCTACCCTGTATAATGTCATTTTAATTGCCAGGACATCCGCGTCATCAGCAGCCTCTTCTACAAAATCAATTACGGATTCGAAACTGTCATACGGATGGTAAAGAAGCACATCCCTATTTTTGAGGACCGAAAAGATCTTCTCTTTTTTAGCAAGCTGAGGATGCTTTTTGGGTTCAAAAGATTCATATTTAAGTTCAGGGCGGTTAATTTGAGCAAGCTTGATTAGACTTGAGAGTCCTAGCGGGGCTGCTGACCTGAAAACCAGAGTAGGAGTAAGTTCCAGGTTCTTAAGAAGAATCTCTGAGACTTTCGGAGGCATTGTATAGTCGGTTTCAAGCCTGACAACCGGCCCGAAATAGTTTCTTCCAACCCTCTGCTTTACAGCAGTCAGGAGATCTTTGTCGCCGTCCTCATCAAATCCAAGGTCTGCATCGCGTGTAATCCTGAAAGGGCACGCCCCAACAATACGCTGGCCAGGGAAAAGAAGGTCAAGATTTGCAGCAATAACCTGTTCTATCCAGACAAAACGCCCTGTTTTTAAATCCTCAAAGCTCGAAGTTATTATTCTTTCGCGATCACCCTCAGGCACTAAAATTAACCTTGTAAACATCGGAGGAATTTTAACCCTGGCAAAACGCTCCCCGTACTCAGGATCATCGATAAGTACTGCAAGGTTCAGGCTAAGGTTTGAAATATGGGGAAAAGGATGCCCTGAATCAAAACCTAAAGGTGTAAGTAAAGGGAAGATATTCCTTTCGAAATAGTCTCTAAGTTTCTCTCTTTCTTCCCCGGATAATTCAAAGTAATTCAGAATTTTAATTCCCTGTTCTCTAAGAGCGGGCTCGAGTAATTCATTCCAGCAACTGTCATGCAGAGGAAGTTGTTTAAGGAGTTCGTCTCGAATAACCCGAAGCTGCTGCTGAGCCAGTTCTTCTGTTTGATCGCCTTTTACTTCGTCAAATACTATTCGTTTCAGGACTCCTGAAACTCTAACCATAAAAAACTCATCAAGGTTGCTTCCGAAAATAGAAAGAAACTTAACTCTCTCGAGCAGAGGATTTCGCTCATCAAAAGCTTCTTCAAGAACCCTATCATTAAACTGAAGCCAGCTATATTCACGGTCTGTGTATAAACACGGATCGCTAAGATCCGGCATACCGGAAACTTCAATTCGAGCTCCTCCAACCTTATCCATAGTTAACCTGTCAAAATCTGCACACTGAATGGGGAAGTTCCGCTCCATTACTTATCACGCGTGGCCTGGGCTTTGTATTTCTTTAACTTCATCTCAAAAATACTAAAAGACCTGAATAAGATTGTTCCACTTTATAGATTAAGTTTTATTTCCGGATCACTTACTGTTATTCTGTTGAGAAGAGGAAGCTTCCTCTCTAACTTAAATGACTACAGAAAATTAAAAAATTATTCCTGTATTATCTCACCCTTTAAACCTATAGAATGAACTCTTTTCAGGCCTGAAAAGGTAAGTTTAATTAAGTGATCGGACAAGCATTGTCGCCAGGATATATATAAATTTTTTGGGGAAATCAGATTACCTCAATTCCTATTAGTATCTACCACTCATTGTTATTTATTAATATATAGGGCTAATAATTAATAACACTATCTCCAAATGTGATTAAAAAAACAGGCAAAAAAAGGCATCTCCAGCTTAAGAAAAAGAAAATAACAAAAATTAGCAGAAAAAAAAGTAAAAAATTTTAAGAATATTATAATAATATATTTTTAGAAGAGGCCTGACTTTCCAAGCTTTTCTGGACTTACTCTCTCATCAGCCCTAAAATTCTTCTTAATATTTATCCAGGTTTTTCTCAAAATTGCCTTTCTTCAGGGATTATTCTTTTTGGATATTGTTTTTCTGTCTGGATATTATAGCCTGAACTATTTTTTCTGTTTTTCCGAAATAGTTGAGTTTTATATATCTGGATTATATGTATTTAGATGCTGTTTATTGAGAACCTTTATGATCAGCTAATAAATTTATTTTTTAGATGTGCATAGAATTCCTGCTCTTTTCCAGCAGTTTTCCTGAGCAGCCTTTCCACAATGAGTTCCGGAGTGCTCCGCGCTACACAATTATACACAGGGTTTCTATTTACAATCAATTCAAGATTAGAATCCAGCCCTTCTGCTTCAATTCCATCGACTCTGATTTCTGCGTCTGTATTTTCGAGAATTAATTCCGAAAGGTGGGAGACAAAGATTCCAAGGCTCCGTTCATTTTTGGATAAATATTCAAGAATTCCTGCTATAATTCGGGCAGATGCTCCAGGTTCAGTTATTGATTCCAGTTCATCGGCAAGCACCAGTTTCCCTGATGCTTCTGAAAGTACAGAAAACTGCCTGAGTGTGGTTTCAAAAGCGCCTGCATCCAGGGTGCCTTTTGATTTTCCAAAATAATAAAATTCTTCTACAGGGCCCAATTCAAGCTTTTTTGCAGGAGTCGGAAAACCCATGTATCCAAGAATTACACACTGAGCAAGAAGTTCCAGTAAAGAGGTTTTTCCGCCTGAATTGACTCCACTCAGGAGTACAACTCTGTTTTCCAGACCTGCTGGAGATAAACCTGTTTTCCCGAGTGCATAACTGACAGGGTCAATCTCTCCATGTCGAGCTTTTAAAAAAAGATTTTCTCCGGATTTAAACCCGATTCCGGTCTCAGGAATTAATCCAGGTAATTCGAGCTGGAATTTTGCTGAAAAACAGGCTATTGAAAATCCAAGGTCAAAATTCATAACTTCTTTGACAAGGGTTCCTACAGGCTGCCTGAAAGCTGACAGGGCCTTTGCAAGCTCTCTTTTCCTGGCAAGTCTTGTTTTCTCAAGAGCCTTGCTTAATTTCAGCCTGAGAAATTGTAACTGGGTCTGGTCTGCTTTTAAAGGATAGGAAATTTCCTCAGTAAAAAGAGAATCAAGAACTAATTTTTCCTGTTTTTGGAGGTTCAGTTTGTCAGAAAGCTCTTCTTTTAAAGCTTCAATTTCGTCTTTATAAATTCGATAAAGTTCTTTTGCAAGAAGATCCTTTATTTCCATGCCGCCGCTTACAAGCTTAATAAGTTCCTGTCCGCTTAAAGTAAGTGAGCTTGCCTCAAGGGTATTGTTCATTCGCTGGTTAGCCTGATTTAAAGCAGCAGTCAGCACCGGATCAAGATTTTCAAGCGCATTTTCAAGCCTGTCAAGTTCTGGGTCAAAACCTTCAACAGGCTTCCCATCTTCTCCAAGTTTTGAAAGAGAAGTTCTGAGATTTTCGATCTCTTCTAGAGAAAATTCCTCAAAAAACCCGAAATTTCTGGAACGAAGGGCTGATATTATACCCAGACAGGCCTGGATAGAGTCCAGATTTCGGGCAAAAAAAGCCAGTTCTTTTTCGGGCAAAATCTGCCAGTATTCAGCTTTTGAAAGGTCCTGGAAATATTCAGGTTCAATCTCTTCAGGAAGGTCAAACCCAAGGTAAGTGTCATCGAAAACAACTACACTGGAATACCCTCTGGCAAGGTCTACGAATTCGGAAAGGTCTTCTACTCCCTGTACAGTCAGATAAGCCTGGAATTTTCCTCTGGCTGCGTCTAAGATCTTTGGATCTCCACAGAGGATTATACGGTCTCTGACCTTTAAATTTCCTGGCTCAGGCCTTAATTTTCTTACTCGAGAAAGCAGGGCTAAAAATTCAGAATCCTCAAAAAAAGCCTTTCCAATTTCCAGGTATTTTTCTACAAAACTCTGTCTCTCCTGAATAAGATCCATCCGCAAAGCGGGAAGCGGATAAAAAAGATTCAGTTTGTCTCTGGCGTGCGCAGTATGGGCAAAACTTTTAATTAGCTCAAGAATACGGGAATAAAGGTCCAGGGCCTCTTTTGTTTTAAGGAAATCAGAAATTGAGCAGCCTTCAATTCTGGATCTGGCTTCCCGGGCCAGAGAAAGAGCAAAATTATGACTGACTCCGTTTACTTCAGAAAGCGAGGCTATATCTCCCTCATAAATAGTCTGGAGAGCTGCATCTTCAGTTCCAAAATGCTCAATTAGCCTCTCAGCGACTCTTTCGCCTATTCCATGAATTTCTCTCAGGCTGTAGATCTGTTGCCCCGACATCATCTGAATAACAATTTGTAATTATTTTAATTATATCTCTGGAGGAACTAAAATAAGAGTTTAAATATAAAAAGCTTAGCAAACAAACTGAGAATTGGAAAACTTAACGACTCAAAAAATATAGTTCAGGTAAATGAAGTTCAAGTAGTATATTCGACAAATATAAGTCAGGCAAATATCAACGCGAGTTCTTTTTGAAGATAAGGCTGCATGGAAGACTTATATCCGTGCATTTTTCAGTAACGTTATATGAATTTCCCCGGTTGAGTTAGAAGGATTATACACGATCCCGAATATGGCCACAAGTAATAGAAGAAAACCCAAAATAAAAATTCCGGGTTCAGGGGACTTGGACCCTGAAACAATTTTTTATTTTGTTTTTCCCTAGAATCAAACTTGCTTAAGAGAACCTGTCCGGAGCATTAAACTTAAGGCCAGAAGCCATTTGCAGCACTTAAAAATAATACAGCAATTCCTGTAACTGCACCGACAATTAACACTGTCTTGGGCTGGATGTGAACCGCATTTTTATCTGCTTCATAGTAACGCATAAGCCCTGCAGAAGACTGTAATCCTGTACCTGATCTTTTTGCCATAGATTAAACACCTGTAAAAATGTTGTAATTTAAGTATAGTTTAAGTATAATTTTTTATTTCTTACCCAGACTTAATTTTTATATAAATTTATTGTCTGTATATTAATTAATTTATTGTTTGTAATTTGCCTGTATAATATTTAAATCACAATTGGATTGATGGAATTATTAATATAATTATCAATCCAGACAGTTATTAAAAGTTTTACTCATTTTTCATTTCTAATTTGGAACGAAAATGAGAAATTTTGAAATTAAGATTTTTATTTATGATTTCCTTATATACACTGAATTTCCTGTAATTTCGTGGTAATCATCAGATAATACAGTTCTGATATATAAATTCAGCAGAGTAATTTATTTCCATTTTAGTTCTTTATATTTTAATTCTTTATATTTTAGCACTATTAAAGGAGATAAATTCCTTTTATTGTAGGGTTCCATAAAATCCTATAAAATTTTTAAAAATTTTGTTGTAGAAGTTCTATTTGAAAACTAAAGTATAAAATTTTAACAGCGTTTTTGACTTATTAAATATTTTAGGTTTATTAAAGGAGCACCTCATCAAGCAGGAAAGGCGGTTGAAATATCCCTTTTTCTGTTATTAATGCACTGACATTTTCCATAGGAGTCACATCAAACGCAGGATTGAAAACATTTACATCTTTTGGAGCAAGCTGTTCACATCCGCAAAAACGAAGCTCATCAGCATGTCTGGTCTCGATTTTTACGCTGCCTTCCCACCCTTCGAAATCAAAGGTAGAGACTGGAGCTGCTACATAAAAAGGAATATCATGTTCTTTTGCAAGGACCGAGTGAGTGTATGTGCCTACTTTGTTAAAAACTGCATCCTGAGTGATCCTGTCGGCTCCTACAATTACGCAGTCCACAAGCCCTTCACGCATTACCCACCCCGCCATTGAGTCCGTGATAAGGGTTACCGGAATTTTGTCCTGCATTAATTCCCAGGCAGTAATCCTGCTACCCTGGTTTAAAGGCCTTGTCTCACAGGCAATAACTTTAATCTCTTTGCCATCAGCAATTGCTGAGCGGACAACTCCAAGGGCTGTACCCCAGTCTACACAGGCAAGCCTGCCTGCATTGCAATGTGTGAGTACAGTAGCTCCGTCTTTTAGAAGCTTTGACCCGTGTTTGCCTATAAGCATGTTAGTAGCTACATCTTCTTCTGCAATGTCTCTGGCTTCCTGAAGCGCAATATCCCTGATTCCCCGGACATCAAAAGCATCTGAAATTGCTCTCAATACCCTATCTACTCCCCAGCTAAGATTCACCGCTGTCGGACGGGTTGATTTAAGTGCTTTTCCTGCTACATGAAGATCTTTTATCATACTTTCAATATCTTTAGCTCCGCTCAAAAAAGCTGCAAGGGCAATTCCAAAGCCACCTGCAGCGCCAAGTGCAGGCGCACCTCTTATTCGGAGAGATTTTATTGCTTCACATAAAGAGGTTAAGGTTTTACATTCAATTACTTTATACTCTTTTGGGAGCAAAGTCTGGTCTATTATCATTACACAGTTGCATTCATCGTTCCACTCAATTGTCCTCATTAAATCACTCTCCGCTATATCAGGATATCAAGCCCTGCAAAAAAAATCTGATCTCCACTCAAGCTTTCCATCTGATAAAAACCTATTCAACTAAATACTTTGAGAATTAGAATAGGAAAATCCAGCAGACTCTTCTTATATATCACTAGAGGAGAATTAAATAACTCAAAATTAATTGTTACGGCTGTTCATTCTGGAGTTCTTTAATAAAGGTCGATCTTAGAAATTTATACTAGAAATTTCTTCTGCCAGAAGCCTATCTTTTTATAGAAAGATAGTTTAAGAAAAAAATAAGAGTAAAAGGTTTACAAGTATGTTTCATACTAAGAACTTTACCAGAAGAATAAGCAGGTAATTTCAGGGATATATAAATATCTGTAGTATTTCTTCCCGAATAGGCAAACTTACATATAATAGATTTATAGAGTAACTGCACAAATAAGAGAAGATTTAAAATCCATAGCTGAGATACATGAAAAGTCGTCATTTCATGAATAAATTTCAGGAATAATTCAGGAATAAAAATTCATAAAATTCAGGGACCTTGAATCCGTAAATCTTTGAATCTGTAAATTTCATAAAATATCAAGGTATGGAAGACCTTTCATTGATGCGGTTTATGAGATCAGGGTATTCATCGGAGAGTAAGCGCTTATGACAAAAATAAAAATAGCAATTGCAGGGATCGGGAACTGTGCAAGCTCTTTGATACAGGGCATTGAGTATTATAAAAATGAAAATAGAGAATGTATCGGGCTGATGCACTGGGAACTTGGCGGGTACAAACCTAATGACATTGAAGTTGTTGCTGCGTTTGATATTGATGCCAGGAAAGTAGGAAAAGATGTAGCTGAGGCTATCTTTGCTCCCCCGAACTGCACAGCGATTTTTTGCCCTGACGTTCCGACCACAGGTGTAAAAGTCAAAATGGGCAGAATCCTTGACGGAGTTTCTGCTCACATGAGTAACTATGGCGAACAATACACCTTTATCATTGGCAAAGAGCAGGAAGCCACAAAAGAAGACATAGTAAATGAACTGAAAAATTCCGGCGCAGAAATGCTTCTTAATTACTTGCCTGTAGGTTCTGAGCAAGCAGTCCGTTTTTATGCTGAGTGTGCGCTTGAAGCAGGCGTGGCATTAATCAACAACATGCCTGTATTTATTGCAAGTAGTCCGGAGTGGGCAAAACGGTTTGAAGAAAAGAATATTC
>JBNAKO010000009.1:0-9953 GCA_049706495.1 Methanosarcina sp.
GCTTCTCTATCATGGGGATTCTCCGATTATAAGCAAGCTGTGTGCCGAAGGTCTTATTGAAGCTGTTTCATATGACCAGTATCCTGTATTTGATGCGGCCATACAGTTCGCTCGTACTGAGGGGATTGTCCCTGCTCCTGAGTCTTCACATGCAATTCGCTGTGCAATTGATGAAGCCCTGAAGTGCAAACAAACAGGCGAAGAAAAAACTATCCTCTTTAACCTGAGCGGACATGGGCATTTTGACATGACTTCGTATGACAAGTATTTCAATAAGGAACTCAACTGAAAATTTCGGAGAAATACAAATAAAAAATTAAATTAAAATTAAATAATAAAAAACAGATAAAAAGATTTAACAGTTTACTAAGTAAATAAAAATAATAAGTTCAAATAATTAGAGCAAAAGTTAAATAACAAGCTGAAAATCTCAAATATTAAACCTAAAAGAAACTAAATCTTTGGTTAAATAACCTGGTTAATTATTTTACTTCAAAGTATCTTCATGGAATACTTAAAAAGTATCTCATGAAGATTTATATTCTTACAACTTTTAATATTTTTGATATTTTAATATTTTTTATGTTTTTATATTATTTTTTAACTTTGCTTTATTTATTTATTTATTTATTTATTTATTTAGGTATTTAGGTATTTATTTTATTAATTAATAGAGTCTAATAAGTGACTATCAATTATACAATTTATAAAATATACTCTTTTAATAAGAAATTTGATCATATTGTCTGGTCTGCATGATATAAGAAACCATTTTAGGATTAAATTTGTATTCTTTTGCTATTTTATTTGCTATTTTTTCTTCAGGGAGTCCATCATCCTTCATGTCTTTTATCTTCATGAGCATCGAGGAAGGCGTATTATAGTAATCACTGAGGTCTTTTCTATGTCCCCATACGTCCCCTTCAAATAGATTTATTTTTTGCATCTCCAGAAACATCTCTATTGCTTTTGATACGGACTTTATATATGATGCCGGAAGCTGTATTATCTCCAGTTTTGGACAGGTTTCAGCAAGAAGAAAAATATCTTTATTTGAAGGCCTGAATGCAAAATGTACAAATTTTTCATCAGGATTAACTTTTGTAATTTCATTTCGTGAACTAATTACCCGCATTTTCATATAATCCCCAATCCCTATTCTAAGTTTACAGTCAATAAAATAGATTAAACGACTTTATTTAAATATTTTTCCCCATATAGCCAGAGTTTCCATTTTATAATAGAGGAAGGTAATTAAAGAACCTGGTTGGAAAATTATGAGAAAAGAAATTAACTTTTAAGCTTAATGAGAAATAGAATTATTTAAAAATTCCAGGATTCTTATATTTAGTTAATAAGCTTTAATAATATATAACTTATAAATAAAAATATATAAATAATCCATAAATAAGAAATAAAGAAAAGAATATGTTGGATGGAAATTCAGGGAATTCCATCCTGGAAAAGTTCCAGATACAGGAGCCTTTTAAGGAATTTCCTTATCCTTTCATAGTTGGCATCCACATTGTTAACACAGGAATTTTATTTTGCTCAGGACTGCCGTTAAGAAAGGAATTGTAAAGTTTACTCGATTACTGCTCTTTTACTTAGGATATAATGGATCATATCCGAATTTAATTTACTTTCCCTGGAAAGCTTTTCAGCAATTGCTTCATTGGAAAAGCGGTCTGCCTTTAATTCCTGAATCTTTTCAAGCACATTCTGGGAGACATTGTAATATTCGTTAATATCCTTGCGATGTCCCCATACATCTCCTTCCAGAAGGTTTATCTTCTGCATTTCCAGGAACATCTCTATCGACTTTGAAACAGTTCTTCTGTAGGACTTAGGAAGTTGAATTGCTTCCATTTTTGGGCATGTTTCTGCAAGCATAAACACGTCTCTATTGGACGGCCTGAAAGCAAGGTGAATAACCTTCTCGTTCGGATTAAGGGAAGGGATTTCCTCCCGTGAACTAACTACTCTTATTTTCATACTTATCCCCACTCTTTGTTTAAGAATTAACTTTTCATTTATTTAAAAATCAAATTTTGTTACGCATTAACGTTTTATATACATATCGATTAGCTGGAATATTATTTAGGGGGTTAGTTCTTAAAACGAGCTCGCACAGCATCTGCATGTGCCTGTAAACCTTCCTCCTCGGCTAATGAGATAATAGTTTCTTTAAGACTTTCAAGCCCTATCTTATTAATTTTCTGAATACTTGAGTATTTAATAAAGTGGTTAATGTTCAGACCCGAATAAACTTTTGCGTACCCAGCCGTAGGGAGGACATGGTTGGTGCCAGAAGCATAATCTCCGGCAGGAACAGGAGCATAGTTTCCTATAAAAATAGAACCTGCATTTTTTATTCTGTCAAGTACGTGTTCGGAATCCGAAACCATGATCTGGAGGTGTTCGGGAGCAAATTTATTGCTAAAATCAATGCACTGCTCAAGAGAACTTGCAGTAAGAATCGCAGCATTTTCGAGAGCCTTCTGAACGATACTGGCCCTTGAGGTCTTTTCAGCCTGAAGGGTTACTTCATTTTTTACAGCTTCTGCAAAAGTTATTGACGGTGTGACAAGTATAGAAACTGAACTAGGGTCATGTTCTGCCTGTGCTATAATATCCGAAGCGGCCATAACAGCATCTGCAGAATCATCTGCAATAATAAGGACTTCACTTGGCCCTGCAGGGAAATCAATCTCAGCAACATTCCTCACCTGCATTTTCGCAGCCGTAACAAAAATATTTCCAGGCCCTACGATTTTATCTACTTTCGGAATAGTTTCTGTCCCATAAGCCATTGCTCCAATAGCCTGTCCTCCTCCAAGCTTGAAAACTTTATCAGCCCCTGCAATTTTTGCAGCGGCAAGTGTTAAAGGATGTACCGATCCATCTGCCCTTGGGGGTGTGCATACTATAACCTGTTTTACCCCTGCAACTCTGGCAGGAATCACAGTCATCAGCACAGTTGAAGGATAAGAAGCCCTTCCCCCAGGTACATATGCTCCTACACTTTCAAGAGGCGTTGCTTTCTGCCCAAGCAGAACTCCGGGTTTAAGTTCCATAAACCAGATTTTTTCTGGAAGCTGGGCTTTGTGAAAAGCCTGTATATTCGCAGCTGCAAGTTTAAGGTGGTCAAGAAGTTTAGAACTGATAGAGGAAAGAGCCCTTTCAAACTCACTTTCGGTTACTTCAAAAGTTTTAAGTTCAACTTTATCAAATTTAGCCGTATATTCTTTAACTGCTGCATCCCCTTTAAGCTTTACATCGGAAAGCACAGTTGAAACGGTTTCTGCTACATTTTCAAGGCCAGAATCCCGGGACAGGATTTTTTCCATTTCAGCTTCCGAAAGATCAGATAGTTGTTTGAAGAGCACATAAACCACCTTTATAATAGATTTATAAATTCATATAAGATAAATCTAATAGAGATTAAAAATTGAATTTATATCAATTTGTTAAAATTATAAATGTCTTCATTATTAATTTTTTTATTTATTAATTATTTATTAGTTATTTATTAGTTATTTATTACTACTAACCAGCCGCCAGCTAACTAATAAGTAGTATTATTAACTAACTGCCTCTTTCATTTTGAGCTTGATATAACCTGACAATTTAATCCAATTAAACCCTGATCCCATTTAAGATTTTAGCCCTAAAGCAATTTGGATAGAAAAACATATAATAAAATATATAATAAAACGAATTTAATACAAAAGAAGAAGTTTTATAATTAATATTTACCAGTATTTAGAAGGCAAAATAATGAAAGTAAGGTTAATACTCATCAATTTTCTTAATAGTCATTGATTTATTTTGCCCGACGGAAACTTCTTTTTGACCAAATTTAGATTCTAAGTTACCAGACGGTAGTTCTCTTCTTCCTATCTGTTTAAAGATCCTTTCTGCAATCTTTGGTCCAAGCAAAACAGCAATTTTTTCGGGATTAGCGGCTACAAGGTCTGCTATGGACCTGTATCCTGCCTCATAAAGTCTTCTTGCCCTTACCCGTCCGATGCTCTGGATATCCAGTAATTCCATTAATTCAGGGCTTGCCCCGTAATGAATCCTCTTTTCAAGTTCATTTGCTTCTTTCATTCCTTTAAGGTCAAGCAGCCTGACGAGCTGGGCAGTTACATGCATAATCCACTCTCCGATATCTGCTATTGCGTGAATATCACCTTCGCCTGTTCCGAATCTTAAGCAGATTTCATTTTCGGATTTTTCATGGATCCAGTCAAAAAGAAGGAGAGCAGTCTTTACTTCCCCCAAGAACCATTCATATTCTGCAACATTGAAAGGATCTGGCATCCTTGCAAATTCCTCAACATGAGCAAGAACATAATCATTTATTTCCTGATAATCCTGGTTTCGCATATAAAGAAGACGCATATCGGGAGTGCTGCAAATAAGATGGAGGAGGGTAAGCTCGGTCAGATGAGTAACTTCCTTAAGGCTCTTAACAATAACGGCAGCGGAAAGAGGGTCGATATAAAGTCTTGAAACCAGTTTTCCAAGATTTGTGGGAAAAAGGGATTTTGTATTTTCAAGCATTCCTTCCTGCCTTAAAAAGGCAAGGCACTCATCTACAACCGCCGAAAGCCCGAAATTCGAATACTGGAAGGCAAAAAATGTTGCTTCAAGGAATTCCATAAGCTCTTCTTTTGTCCTTGCAAAACCATTGGCGATTGTTGAGAGGATATGCGTCCTGAGAGCGTTTTCCGTTCCGAGCTTGGACCAGATATCTTCAGGTTCGGCTTCAATATAATTCTCAAAAAGAAAAACAAATTCAGGATAAGATTTGGCAAGGAGCACAGCTTCCCCATAAGGGTCAAGCCTTGGGCGGCCTGCCCTGCCTGCCATCTGTTTATATTCGAGTACAGGAATAGGCTGCATACCTTCCTCAGAAGAATAGCGTCTATAGCTTCGGATAATTACCCTCCTGGCAGGGAGATTGAGGCCTGCAGCAAGCGTAGGAGTACTTGAAATAAGTTTTATTTTTCCTGTTCTAAAACCATCTTCTACAATCTCTCTCAATGGAGTGGGAAGCCCTGCATGATGAAATGCTGTACCTGCCCGAATACAGGAAGCAAGAGTAACTGCAGTATCTGTTTCGCTACTGTCAAGGACGTCATCTGCGAGCCTGCCAAGAGCTTCTTTATCTTCGGAAGAAAGCGTTTTTTTGACCGGCGAAACCGCTTTTTTTGCAAAAGCCATACAGTTTTTCCTGCTGCTTTCAAAAACCAGGCATTGTCCACCTTCCCTAAGTGTATCCAGAGCAAGGTTTACTGCTTCGTCTTTTGTAGATTGCTCTACAACCCTCTCTTTATCTTTACAATAGAAAGTACCTGTAAAAAGTACCCCTTCAAGTAATTCTGTCGGTCTCCATTCGCTAAGAACAAGCTCGGCTTCGAGCCAGGTCGCCAACTCGTCAGCATTTCCAACTGTTGCAGACAGGGCCAGGATCTGACAGGCAGGGTTCATTTTTCTGAGCTTTGCAAGAGTAATTTCAAGGGTAGGGCCTCTATCTGCAGAGTCAATAAGATGAACTTCGTCTGCCACAACCACAGAAATCTCCTGCATCCAGGCGGTTCCATTCCTGAGTAAAGAGTCGGTTTTTTCAGAAGTAGCAACAATAATATCGTTTATGCCCAGGCCTTCGTCCCTGAGATCATAGTCTCCTGTAGAAATTCCGACCCTTATTCCAAGTTCGGAAAATTCTCGAAACCGCCTGAATTTTTCGGAAGCTAGGGCTCTTAAAGGCACAATATAAAGGGCTTTTCCCCCTGCCTGAATGGATTTCAACATTGCAAGCTCGGCAAGGAGGGTTTTTCCTGAGGCCGTAGGAATTGCAGCAAGTAAATTTCTTCCATTAAGTAAGCCTTTTTCTACAGCTTCGGCCTGAGGAGGATAAAGCTCCTGAATCCCCGAATCCAGATAGAAATTTTTTATATTATCAGGCAAATCGAGACTTTCTATTTTCATTGAAAACCAAAAACTCCAGTGAAAACTGCATTTATATTAAAAATTATTTAAATTTATTTAAAGCGGCCTTTTTTAAACTTAATAACTGAAGGCCACATCCAGGTATTTTATATAAATATTTTCTACTTAAAATATTTTAAGTAAAAAATATTTTACTGAAAGTATACTGAAAATATTCCAACTCAAAGCGTTTAATATAAGAGATCAGCTATCTGCTGAGTAATAATAATTTCCGCTTTCTTTCTGTTCCCTATCCAGCCTTGAACCAAGATTATTTACTCTCGGACGCCTGGTTTCTTCATCTCTGCGGAAGGTTATTCCCAGATTTTTCAGGAACTTATTCATACCTGTTTCCATATTGAAAGGTCCGTGGGCTTCTCCGTAAACTGAAGGTTTGCCTTCAAAGACCATCAAGCGCTGGCTTAACATATCAATCATGTAGATATCGTGGTCAACTACGAGGGCAGTTTTCTGGTTATTTTCGGCAAAACGGTTCAGGACTCTTGTAACCATTGAACGCTGCTCTACATCAAGGTGTGCACTTGGTTCGTCAAGAATATAGATGTCAGCTTCCTGGGAGAGGCAGGCAGCAATCGCAACCCTCTGAAGTTCTCCGCCACTTAGATCAGTCAGGAGGCTGTCATAGATCTTTTCAAGCTGAAGCGGATTTGAAATCTCAACTTCATAATAGCTGGTTCCAAAACGCTTTGTAATGCCGCGCAGAAAGTCCTGAACCCGTACAGGAGTATCGGCCTTAATATACTGAGGTTTATAAGAAATCTTAACTTCAATGCCAGGATCTCCCTCATCAGGTTTTATTTCTCCTGCAAGAATCTTTACAAAGGTTGACTTGCCTATCCCGTTAGGCCCTACTATTCCTAGAACTTCGCCTTCCCTGAGGCTGCCACCTGTCGCTTTCAGAGCGAAACCGTCTCCATATTTTTTTGCAAAGCCTTTGAAGGAGATCATGGACTTAAACTGGGAATCTTCTCTTGGAGGATGCACTTCGAATTTAATGGCTTCAGGCCGGATCCTCATATTTTCTTCTGGGAGGTACCCTTTCAAATACTGGTTAATTCCTACACGGACACTTTTCGGAAGGGTAACAACACCAAACCCTGCAGGTTCTCCGTATGCTATATGAATAACATCTGCAAGCATATCCAGAATTGCAAGGTCGTGTTCGACTACAAGTACTGCTCTGTCCTTCGAGATGCTCTGAACCAGGCGGGCAACATTGATTCTCTGGTAAATATCAAGGTATGGGCTGATTTCATCAAAGAAATAAAATTGAGCATCCTTTGCTGCGCAGGCTGCGATTGCAACTCTCTGGAGTTCTCCACCGCTTAATTCTGAAATCTTTCTATCAATTACCCCTTTTAAATCCAGATAATCGACAAGTTCATTTAGGATGCCTCTTTCATCAGTTTTTTCAAGGAGTTCTGAAGTTTTGCCTTTAAAGGCTTTAGGTATGAGGTCTACATACTGCGGTTTCTGAGAGACTCTAACTTTACCGTCAACCACAGCTTTGAAGTAATCATAAAGCGCTGTACCTGCATAGTGTTCAAGAACTGTATCCCAGTCTCCTTTACCCTGTCCGAAGTTCGGAACCAGGCTTCCGGAAAGGATTTGGACAGAAGTACTCTTACCTATTCCATTTGGACCAAGAATTCCGGTGACTTTCCCAATTCTTGGGATTGGTAATCCAAATAAAGCAAAACCATTTGATCCGTACCTGTGCGTTGGCTCCTGAAGGGCTTCAGGCAGGCCAATAATCATAATTGCATCAAATGGACATTTATTGATGCAGATCCCGCAGCCCACACAGAGCTCTTCAGAGATTACCGGTTTTCCATCTTCCTCAAAAATAATTGTTTCATCGCCTGTCCGAACTCTGGGACAGTATTTTTCACATTCTTTGCTGCATCTTCTGGGCTGACACCGATCTTTATTAAGTATAGCTATTCTCATAATAGTCCCCAATACAACGTTTTTTTAAGTTGTAATATGATTTATAAATTTGATAGAAATTTTGTAACCTTTAATGAAGTAGTTTTTAATAAGATAGCATAAGGTGTTTGGATTCTTATAACTCCAAACTTATTCAAACCCTACTATGCAAATATTTTTCTACTCTGCACTGGAGTTTATACAACAGTTTTCATATTCATTTTATGTGAAGTTTTTTTTAGAGAAAACTTTCATATCCCGTTGTAATATTTTTATATTTTATAATAGTTACTTTAAGAATTTTTAATAAGCAGTATAATTAGTAATTAGTAATTAGTAATTACATATTACCATTTGCAGATATGTAAGAGTTATATCGGAAAGGGCATTCCAATAAATAAATTATTGTTAGAGCAACCTGTAACTGCACAGAACATGTCGGTTATGAAATACCTGCTCTGGTATATGAACCGTTGGAATCTGACATGTGAATCATACTTTAAGATTAGCAGGGTTTAAAATAAGTTATGGCAAAGCGGATATTAAACGCTGCAAATGAAAAATAATCAGAGGCCTTGATTCAGATCTCTTTGGTCTCAAAAAAGATTTTTAGTTTAAAAAAGTCTTTTTGCAGTTCAGGAAAAAAGCTTCTATTGAGAAAAAGAAGCTTTCAGTTCAGAAGAAGTGTCCAGACAACAAGGAAAAAATCAACAACTACAAATTCGACGTAAAACCAATCCTTAGCTTTGAATTCCTTGACATCTACTTTTATGAGAGGATAAAGAAACTTCTGTATGAGATAGGTAAGCCCGATAACAATCATAAGAACGGCATACCAGAGCCTATCTTCCCCTATCCCATACAGGCTGAAGGCTACGAATCCTGCCAGTATGCCGAGTATAGAAGCTACTACGGTTTTTATTATTCCTTCTCTATGAGCTTTCTGCTTCTCCTCAGGGGATTTTTGTTTAATAAAACTCTTTTTTTCCGGAGTTTCAACGCTTGCTGCAGAAGTTTGGGGAGTGTTCTCTGCAGCTTTTGAGGCTTCTTTTTTTGCCTTTAACTTCGCACTTTGTTTACTCAAGTGTATTCTCTCCTGAACGGCAATTATTACCGGATAAAACTTCTGGAAATTAGACCTGGATCATAAAGTTGATACAGAAAATTTACGAATATATTAGCTGAAATTTAAGATTTAAAGCTCTCATGAAAGATAAGCTTAAATGTGTGATATTTTTAGATTGTTTTAATTTATAATTACAGCTCAATGTTAAAATTAAACTGTAAATTAAACTAATTAGATCTGGATTCTTATATTTAAATTCTTAGAGTAAAATTATTTGAGCTGAATTTCAAACTTTAAATAAATTCATTGCTTAAAACGTTACCGATCTGATCTATAGAAATTGCATCTATTCCCAGGGAATTCAAATGATTTGAAAATCGAGATGGTCTGTGCCCTCCAGGATGATAAACAAGAGTAACTTCAGGATTAAGTTTTCGGACCATATTCTCAAGCCCGCAGGCATCAAGATGGTCACTTATTTTAATAATAGGGAAAGGATATTCCATCCGGCAGCTCAGTACATATTTTTTCATATTTGATGGCAATTTATTAAGTTCCCAGGGAGCTACTATAAAAACATCATCTTCTCCTTCGAAAGCCAATCCTTCTAATTCCCCAGCATTTTCAAGCATGCTTCTCGTAAGAGCCCTTGTTCTGGCTTCCATACGAATAGTTCCATGATATCCGAAACCCCGGACTAGTTCAACTGCACGCTGAGCTTTCCCAAATTCATATGCTCCAAAAGCAACAGGCCCGTTTTCAAAAAGAGCACATTTCATACTTTCCAGGTCGTCGGCAAAATGACAGCCTGGATCTGCAGGGTCTCCATAATTAGCTTCAGTAATAAGCACATCACAGGGAGGAAGACTTCGAGCATCTTTAACATCGCCTGTAACAAGAATTTTCGTGCCTACATCGTTTTCCCAGTAAAAAGCAG
>JBNAKO010000010.1:0-32595 GCA_049706495.1 Methanosarcina sp.
AGGTTATTCATCTCCAACAATTAATAATGTACTCATACTATTTAAAGTTGTATATATTAAAAGGGAATTGAAAAACTTTCAGTTACGCACGCCACATCTAAAAATACAAAAGGAATCAAATATAGAAGGCATAATAATACCCAAATTCAAATAAAAACAAACAGGTTTAATATTGGAAATATTATAATTTGACTGATAGAAAATTCCAAGTCAGGATTTTAAAGCAATAATATATTAAGGTGGTTCAGAGCATTGCGCTCTCAACTATATAAAGAAAAAAAATTAGTATAAATTAAGAAATTACCTGACTTTGTTCAATTTAAACTATTTTTTTCACAAAGATAAGTTGTAAAAATTAATTCTACTTCATTTTTTTATTTAACATAAAATTATTCCCAAACAATTTTAAAAATTATAATAAAGAGATAAATAAAAATTAAGATTCAAAATCAGGATTAAAGCTCAAATCAGGTTAAAATAAAAATGAAGACTGATATAAAAAAGAAAAATAAACAATAGATAGATTGAGCTGGAAAACAAATTAAGCTTTAGAGATAAAAACAGATATAAAAATAGATGTAAAAATGGATATAAAAATAAATAGAAGAAAATGAAAATAAAAATGAAAAAAATAAAAAAATAAAAATTAGTATCAAAGAGAATAAATAAAAGAGGAAAAGGTTTAAACCAAGTACAGAGAATTAAGTTCTGCCTCAAAGTACCTTATAGGAAAAGAGTTGATATCACGATCGAATTAATAATTATAGCGTTCTGGCTGATGATTCCAGCCTACCTTCCAAACCCTTTCGCGGCCGTTTTTGGAGGCGGAAAACCAATTGATGGAGGCAGGACATTAAAAGACGGAAGAAGGATTATAGGAGATGGAAAAACCTATAGGGGCCTTTTTTCAGGGATATTTTTCGGAGTTCTTGCAGGGTGCATCCAGATCTGGCTACATTCAAAAGGATTCGAAATTCTTGGAATTCAAATGCCAGGATTTGGTCCGGATTTTATTAACTCCTTTAAAGTGGTGCTTGCGCTTGCTTGCGGCTCTCTTTTCGGGGACATGTTCAAAAGTTTTTTCAAGCGCAGACTGGGCATGAAAAGAGGGGCTTCATTTCCTCTCGTAGACCAGCTTGATTTTGTCATTGGAGCCTGGGTATTTGCATATCTAGCAGCCCCTGAGTGGTTTACTCAAAACTTTACTTCTTCCATAATGCTTACTGTTTTAATAGTAACTCCTTTACTTCACCTTTCGACAAATATAATCGGATACATTGCAGGAATAAAAAAAGAACCCTGGTAAGCCTGCAAATAGAATTCCATTCAGGTATTCCATTCAAGTAATAGACCTGCTTGATTTTATCACATCATAATAAAGAGAAATAATTTGTAAGAACAGAAAATTGGATTAAGTATTTTTTAAAAAGAATATTTTTGATAGGAGAAAACTTTTAAAAGAGTGCGTTTAACCATTAAACTATAAAAGTAATAGATAAAAGCAATCTAAATAATTTTAACAATCATAAATCCAATTGAAATTTAAATTGATCCATAATTTAACAAATTACACAGTGAATTTATAGAGCAAATGCCTGCAGCCGGTGAAACCATGAATGAATTCGAATCTGAACCAAAAAATGGATTAGAAATACAAAAACAGAAACTTATTGCAGCCCTTAAAGCCTGTGGGGCAGTAAAATATGGGGATTTTACGCTTGCATCAGGAAAAAAAAGCAAGTATTACATAGATATAAAAAAAGCAAGCACTGACCCAAAAACTCTGAAGCTTATAGCCATACAGGCAGCTCCAGGAGTAAAAAAAATGAATGTTGACACAGTTGCAGGAGTTGAACTCGGGGGCGTTCCGCTCGCAACAGCTGTTTCCATGGAAACCGAAATTCCTTTACTTATAGTCAGGAAAAATGTAAAAGATTACGGAACAAAAAGCAGGTTTGTAGGAGAACTCGAGACAGGATCCAGGCTTGTAATGCTTGAAGACGTAACAACCAGTGGGGGTTCGGTAATTGATGCAATCCAGATTGTTAGAGAAGCCGGAGCTGAAGTTAAATATGTAATAACCGTTGTTGATAGGGAAGAAGGAGCAAAAGAGAATTTAAAAGCAATAGATGTAGAGCTTATCCCACTTGTAACTGCAAGTGACCTGCTAAGATAATTTAATGCAAAATTAATTTCTCTTTTATCACTTTCTCTTTTTTCGTTCTCTCTTTTCATGCTTTCTTTTCGTATTCTCTATTTTTTAACCTTCTCTTTTTCTCTAAGGCTTTTTATTTTTTTGTTCTAATTTTTAATACTTTTATTCAAAAATCCCTTTTAAATTTTAGTTTAGTTTAGTTTGTTTTGTATGAAGACGGTTCCAAAACCAACTTTTCTTATTTAGCAGTTTTTTTAATGTTTTGTTAATAATACTTTTTAACATTAGTTTTAATTATACTCTCGATTGAAAATTCAAAAAAAATGATTCATAGAAGAAATTCTAAGTTTCAGGATGAACTCATAACTATTTTAACTTTCATTTTTATTTTTTTAAAATTTCAGGTAGTTTCAGGTAATTTCAGGATCAGGTAATTTTAATAATACCGGATTTACTGATCCGGAACTTTATTACTGCTTTTTCCTATAATATTATCAGGATCTATAGTATTAGGAACATTAAGAGCATTAGGTAAGAGTATTAGGATTATTAGAAAGAGTATTAGGAGTATTAAAAAGAATGTTTCAGGATTATTTCAAAGCTAATGCTGATAAAAAATCAAAGATAAAAATGAAATTTTAAAAATAGTAAATTTAAAAAATATTCGAAATTATCCGAATTGATTATGAAGTTAACAGACTTTGAGTTTGATAATGAGAAGATATATATTAGAAGAAATAGAGAACTAGGGAATCCTTCAGATATTTCCTGTTCAAAAGAGCTTTTAATAAAAATTTGCTAAAAATAAGTATTAAAAGATTTTCAAATAAATAAAAACATCAGATATCAATAAGTAGAAATTTTTTATAAACGAAAAAATGTAAATAAAATTTTTGTAAGGACTATATTTATTTATAAATATTTAGAACCCGGTATTTCAGATAAAAATGAGAGGGCCCACTACTGAGAATTCCTATCTTTTCTTATCTTATATCTTGTTAATAAATAACACAGTTTTTGCTGTATTAATTTGCTGTATTGAAGAATTTTAAATCCAAGGAGAATAAAAATGAAGATTTTACTTATAGGCGGCGGCGGAAGAGAGCATGCAATTGCCGAAGCAATTAAGAAAAGTAAACAGTCCCCATCTTTATATGCGGTAATGGCAAAAAAAAATCCAGGGATCGCTTCTCTCTGTGAGGATTTCTTACTTGAGAAAGAGACCGAAGCAGGAAAAATAGTTGAATACGCAAAATCCAGGGATATTGAAATGGCTTTTGTAGGCCCTGAAGCCCCGCTTGCGGCAGGAGTTTCAGATGCTTTATGGGAAGCAGGAGTTCCAGTAGTAGGCCCGAAAAAAGCCTGTGCCGTTATAGAGTTTGACAAGGCCTGGGCAAGAAATTTTATGAGGAAATACGGCATTGAAGGCTGCCCTGAGTACGCAGTTTTCACAGAAGAAGGACCTGCTCATGCTTTTATTGAGAAACTGGGAGATGTGGCAGTAAAACCGTCGGGCCTGACAGGCGGAAAGGGAGTAAAAGTAATGGGAGACCAGCTTCCTGACCTTGAGGCTGCCAAAGCTTACACAAGCGAACTTCTGCAAAAGGATTCTGTTGTAATCGAGGAGCGTTTCATAGGTGAAGAATTTACTCTACAGGCTTTGGTGGATGGAGAAAACCTTGCCTTCTGTCCTGCAGTCCAGGACCATAAACGAGCATATGAAGGAGACCTTGGGCCAAATACCGGAGGTATGGGTTCATACACAGCCGCAGGAGAACTTCTGCCTTTTATGCTTCAGGAAGACCTTGAAAAAGCAAAGCAAATTATGCAGGAGACCGTAAATTCCCTTTACAGGGAAACAGGCACAAAATATCAGGGTGTCCTCTACGGCCAGTTTATTTTAACAGCAAAAGGTCCCAAAGTGGTCGAATTTAATGCAAGATTCGGAGACCCTGAGGCTATGAATGTAATTCCTCTTATTGAAACTGATTTTGTGGAGATTATGTCTGCAATTGCAAAAGGCGTTCTTGGGAAATTGCCTGTAAGTTTCAGTAAGAAAGCAACAGTATGCAAGTACGCAGTTCCTGCCGGTTATCCTGAAAATCCAGAAAAAGACAGCCAGGTAGCTGTTGGAAATATAGGGGAAGCCTCGGTCTACTATGCCAGCGTCTATGAAAAAGAAGGAAAAATCTATACAACCGGCTCCCGCGCAGTTGCAGTTGTCGGCCGCGCAGAAACAATCGAAGAGGCCGAAAAAATTGCCCAGAAAGCACTTGAAAATATTCAGGGAAAATTGTTTTTCCGAAAAGATATCGGTACTTCTGTTCTCATTCAGAAGAGAATCGATCACATGAAAGAACTTAGAGGCTGAATATTAAGAATGGCAAAAGAAAGTAAAGAAGATTCTAAAAAATATAAGCAAAAAATAAAGATTCTAAAAAAGAGCAAAAAATCTAACAAAAGATTAAATCTCACATTCAAACTCTAAAAAAGCTCTAAAAAAACTCTAAAAAAGAATCAAAAAAAACAAAAAAAACAAAAAATACTGCGTGCAAATAAGTACTATGTAGTAATATTCAGTAGTATAGTGTAGATTATAAATTCAAATACGAACTATAAATTCGAAGAATTAGAAAATGAATTCGAAAAATTAGTTCAAAGCATAAGTCAAAGCTAAATTCAAAGTATAGATCTAGATGAGTTAACTCAGCCGGATTATTCGGGGTTGAAACGATGAAGAAAGATGTACTTTCGATAACTGACCTGTCCAGAGAGGAGATCTACGAGCTTCTCGAATCGGCCAGGGACCTGAAAGCAAAGCGCAAGGCAGGAGAATCTACCGAGTTTCTGAAAAACAAAAGCCTCGGAATGATTTTTGAGAAATCCTCTACAAGGACAAGAGTCTCATTTGAAGTTGCCATGACTGATTTTGGAGGCCATGCCCTTTACCTGAATTCAAGAGATATTCAGGTAGGAAGAGGAGAGACTATTGAAGACACCGCCAGAACCCTCTCAGGCTACCTCCACGGAATTATGGCCAGAGTTTTGAGCCATGATACTGTAGAAAAACTGGCCAAATATTCAACGATACCCGTAATTAACGCGCTTTCAGACAGAGAACACCCCTGCCAGATCCTTGGCGATTTCCTGACCATTATTGAAAGAAAAGGAAAGTTCGAAGGCCTGAAATTTGCCTGGATAGGCGACGGAAACAATGTCTGCAACTCTGCCCTGCTTGGCTCGGCTATAATGGGAATGGAATTTGCAATTGCCTGCCCGAAAGGATACGAACCGAAATCCGAATTTCTGGAGCAGGCAAAAGCTCTCGGTGGCAAATTTACTATTACAGACGACCCTAAAAATGCTGCAAAAGATGCGGATATAATTTACACCGATGTCTGGGTTTCCATGGGCGATGAAGCTGAACAGGAAAAGCGTTTGAAAGATTTCAAAAGTTTCCAGGTCAATTCCGAACTCCTTGGGCTTGCAAAGCCGGATGTAATGGTTATGCACTGCCTGCCAGCGAGGAGAGGCCTTGAAATTACAGATGATGTAATGGATGGCCCATGTTCCTCAATCTTTGAAGAGGCAGAAAACCGTCTGCATGCCCAGAAAGCCCTTATATTGAAATTGATGAGATGAATGCAATTAAATAAACTAAACTAAAAATAATCAATTAAAATAGCCAATAAATAATCAACAAGATAAATTGATGAGATAAAAATTTCATCAATTTTTAACATATTTAAAAATCGATTATTTGATAAAACCTGTTCTTTCCAAAACCTATTTTGAAAGCAAATGTATTTTGTACCTATTTCGCATTAAGAAAAGGCTTTCAAGGAAAAAGTATAAGAATAAAGAACACTACTATTGCTGCTGCTGTAACATAAGCTATATCATGCAAGGGTTGCCCAGTTAGATTAAAGGCACTCGATTTAGAGAACACATATAAGATTATCTTTTAAAGGGTAAACAAACCAGAATGCGAGAGTTGCCCAGCCAGGTCAAAGGCGCTGGATTCAGAGTCCAGTTTCGTAGGAATTCGTGCGTTCGAATCGCACCTCTCGCACTAAACTTATTTTATTATCCAATTTCCTTTCTCAATTACTCTAATTCGTTTACTTTTTATAGAGTTATGGCAAGAAGCGTTTCTCAGGTAATAGATTCGATGTGTGATCTCGAAGGAACTAGTTGATTCGAATTCCACTTTCACGATAATATTTTTGATTTTATTATTTCAGGCTCTAATGTTTTATTTTAAACTTAAGAACAGATATTATCCTATGAAGTATAGTTATTCTACTTATTGAAACCTTAACTTTATATTAATTAATGTATTTTTAGTCTTTTTTCTTCTCACTTTCAATCTATCTATTTATATAATTTTTTGCCTAGTAATTTATACAGAGTTTTTATAAATATAATATAACTCCAATGTTATCCATAGATTTTAGTTAAAAAGTTTAAGTATTTCGATTATCAAGAAACCAGTCAAGTCTAAAAAATAATGTTTACATGGGATTTTTATGGTTCATGTTTTAGAAGTAACAGCTGATGACATTAATCAGCTTGACGAGAAAAAGTTAACTGATTTATTATTACGCTTATTACGTATGGAAGCACAAAAATATGGAATCCACAAATCTTGTATAGATGGGTCTCTTGAAGTGAAAGCAACTGATGGAGGAGAAGATGCACATATTAAATGGTCAGGAGGAGCTGAAAAAACTGGATGGATTCCAGACCGTTACACCTTATTTCAGTGCAAAGCAGAGGATATGGGGCCCACTAAATGTAAAGAAGAAATTTTGTCCCAAGTTGAACTTAAACCTCGCGTAAAAGAAGTGCTCGATAATGGGGGTAGCTATGTTCTTTTTTTCACTCAAAAATGCAACCCGAAGATGAAAATAAAAAGAGAACAGGCAATACGCGAAGGTATTCAAAGTACAGGTGCCTCTTATTATGATAATGTTACTATCCTAATATATGATGCAAACTCAATTTCCATGTGGGTAAATGAGTATATTTCACTTATCGTTCAGGTTTGTAGTTGGTTTGGGAGATATTTACCGAACAGTACTTCTACGTGGCAAGACTGGAATAAATATAGGGAAAATAACATCGAATATGTTAAAGACGAAATAATAGAAGGTCACATATCTCAATTGAGAAATCATTTTATTGAGTCAAAAAAAGTTGCACGTATTGTGGGTTTATCTGGACTCGGAAAAACGAGGCTTGCACTTGAGGTTTTTCGTCCTCTTGATAACACTAAGGATGAATTCATGTGTCAAACTATTAGTGATCAAGTAGTGTACATAGATGCTTCCGGTGATTCTATTGGATTACCAGGCGCTATTAAACAGTGGCGTGAGCAAAAATTAGAAGGGATTTTAGTCGTTGATAATTGTGGATTAGAGTTACATAAAAGATTAAAAAGAGAAATAGAGCATTCAGATAGCCTTTTAAGTTTACTTACCTTAGATTACAATCCAGAATCTAATGATGAAAGATATATAATAAACTTAAAAAGAGCATCTGATAATATTATAAAGGGAATTATAACACAAAGTTATCCAAGGTTATCAGACCTGGATATAAGTCGCATTGTTGAGTTTGCTGATGGTTTCCCACAAATAGCTGTAATGCTTGCAGAAGCTCGTCTCCACGAAGTTCCAGATATAGGAAACTTGACTGATGATGTTTTAAGAGATAAATTGCTTTGGGGGCGTAGGCCTGTAAATGAGACCGCTCGTAAAGTAATTGGTGCTTGTTCTTTGTTTACACATTTAGGTTTTTCCGAAGATGTGGTTAATCAGAGATATTTTGTAGCGGAGAAAATATGCAATATTTCAAACGACGATTTTTACGCGCATGCTATAGACTTCATTCATCATGGTATATTAGATAGAAGAAATCGCTTTGTTAGGGTTGTACCAATACCATTAGCTGTTAGATTGGCTGCAGACTGGTGGAAAAAATGTAGTTTTGAGAAAGCAAAAGAGCTCATTATAGGTGATATGCCTGCTGAAATGGCAGAAGCTTTATGTGATCAGATTAGTAAACTCCATTACGTTCATGAAGCAAGAGAATTAACTGAAGAATTATGTGGTGATTCAGCCCCTTTTGGCCAAGCGGAAGTGCTCAATTCTGAAAAGGGTTCAAGACTCTTTCGCTCATTAGTAGAAGTGAACCCGGAAGCTACAGTTGAAGCTCTTGATCATGCTTTTGGAAATTACTCAAAAGAACAACTTCTTGAAGTAGGCCCTGGAAGAAGAAACTTAATCTGGGCACTTGAAAAGCTATGTTTTTGGGAAGAAACGTTCCCAATTGCTTCGCGAATAATGCTATCTTTTGCAGTCTCCGAAAATGAAACATGGGGGAACAATGCTACTAGTCAATTCTTGCAATTATTCCATTACATATTATCAGGAACCCAAGCACAACCTAAATTGCGTTTAGAAGTGATTGACGAAGCTTTAGAATCGTATGATATTGAGTACCAAGTACTTGCAGTTAAAGCACTTGGACATTCATTAATGAGCCATCATTTAAGTCGTATGGTCGGAGTAGAATGCCAAGGAAGTCGATCGCCTCAAGAGGAGTGGAGGCCTAAGTTATGGAGCGATGTTTTTAGTTATTGGCGTGAAAGTTTAAAACGTCTTATTCCTTTATGCTGTGAAGATAATGAATTAGCAAAATTAGCCAGGAAACAAATATTAGACAATATTAGGGGTCTAGTTCAATATGGCCTAATGGATGATATTGAAGTTGCATTGATTAAAATTTGTAAGGAAAGTAATATTTTCTGGCCCGAAGCCTATAATAAAATTGAAGAGTCTATAATTTATGAGGGACCCAAAATCCCTACTGAAGGGCTTAGTAAGTTAAAAGGCTGGCTAGAAATACTAAAACCACTGTCTTTAGGTGAAAAATTAAAATTAATTGTCAGTTCCCCTTCGCATGTATTTGGGAAAAATGAAAAAGAAAACCATGTTAATTTATCTTACGATAAAGCTATTTTGTTAGCAAAAGAATGTTCTAGGGATATTACTCAACTAGTAAAGTTTCTAAATATATTATTTGAAGGTGAGCAAATAAATGGTTTTATTTTTGGATATACTTTGGGAGAAAATTTAACCATCCCTGAAGTTTTTATTGAAAACTCACTTTATATTATGAAAAAAATAAATCCCAAAGAAATAAATCCTGAAGTTCTAGGCGGATTTTTATCCTCAATAAAACCATATTTTCCAGAATTAGTAGAGAAAACATTGGATGATATAAGTCAAGACGAGGTACTTTACGTTCACACTGTTTATTTGACTCGTTGCATTGTACCTGATCAAAAAGATCTCAACCGTATAGTGAAATTAATAAAAACAGGAAAAATAAAGGTTAATGATTCAAGAATGCTTGGAGTTTCTCGCCTATCTCCAAGAATAGTTATATCTTTTTGTAATGAACTTGTCCAATTTGGTCATGAAGGATTTCTTTCAGCACTAGAAATTTTTTTCCATTACACAGTAAAGAAATCAGATAAATTTGAGATTTGTAAAGAAGAAATTAGAAAAATTTTGCTGACTCCTGGAATTATTAGCAGTTTTGATAAGAATTTACTGATGGATGATTACTATTTATCAGAATTAATAGAAATTTTCTTGTTCAAAGAAAGTGAAGATTTGGATTTAGCTTCACATATTTCAAATGAAATTATTGGTATTTGCTCTAAAGATGTAAATATATATTTATTTAAGTCTTTTCTTGAGCCTATAATTCAAGGGCTTTTATTAAGATATAAAGATATAACTTGGCCTATTTTTAGTTCAGGACTACTTTCTGAAAACCTTACCTTAAAATATCATATAATGGGTTTATTTGATTCGCTGAATAACTCAGAAGATTCTAATGAAAGTATTTTGTCTGAAGTGTCCCCAGAGTTCTTGATTGAATGGTGTAAAAAGGAACCTAATAAGGCTCCACTATTGATTGCTAAAATGGTACCAATCTTTACGAAGATTGGAGATAATTGGTCACTACATCCCCTTGCAAAATCTTTGGTTGACAACTATGGCGATCGTCCTGATGTACTATTGGAAATAGGCAGGAACTTAGGTACCTTTTCCTGGAGTGGTTCTGTAATCCCTTATTACAAAAAGCAAATTGAGATAATGATGCAACTATCAGATCACAATATTCCTATCGTTCGTAAGTGGGCTACAAAGAATATCAAAGATCTTAAGAAAGAAATCGATGCTGTAAAAAAGAGAGAAGAAGAACAAGATTTAGGTATCTTTTAACTCATATTTTTGAGAAATCTCCACTATTATTGACTTCGTTTATGATCATCTTATTTCAAGGCGATTTGTATACGCTACAGCTTCAGTCCATTCTATTAGGGTTATAGTGGATCATATATCTTCAAGGATGTAAATCTCCAAGTATGCATCTCACCAAGAGCTAATTGATTATTATTGCAGAATTATATACAATTAAATTTTATTTAACATTAGACAAATTAACACTTTAGGATTGCCCAGCCAGGTCAAAGGCGCCAGGTTCAGAGCCTAGTCTCGTAGGAGTTCGGGCGTTCGAATCACACCTCTCGCATTCTTTCTTTAATTATTTGTATGCCTTTATCTAATTCTTTAAGTTTCTTATTCTAGAGTTAAGGCATATAATAGTTCATGTAGTCTTCTGGATTATATTTTGAGAAGGATAATATGCCTATTATATAACTTCAGGACTATTATAAAAAATAATAATTATATATAATAACCAGATAAACAAGATTATGAAAATATGCAAGAGCTGCAATGAACAATATGAGGAGAAACACATATTTTGTCCAATATGCCACAAAATCCTTTATCCTGACGTATCTTCAAGAGTTGCTCCTAATAAAACACATCTAGAGCAGGAGCCTCAGTACGATGACTGGAACCCACCATCTCCTGTAACCATATACTGTAGAATCAAAAATATTCCTTATGAAGTTTTCAGATACAATAGGGCAAAAGGATTATATTCTCTTGGGCCGCGCAGAATTAGTGATAAGCTGGGGAAAAAAGAATATTGTTGCCTCACATGTTCATATTACTTAGGGCCGGAATGCACCCTTAAGGGAAGAGATGTTTTTCCAAAGTCTATTTGTAAATCTTTTGAACCAAAACCTTGAAAAGTTCAAATCTAAGAATGATAAACATACAGGCAACAACATTCTGTCTTATCCTGAAATTACCTAACTGATTACTTACTCTTTTTCGAAACCATGACTATTAAACTTCAGCGTCCTGCTGTTTTCGGTAACTATCCTTACAACGTTGTCAGGGACTCCTGAAAGAGCCTCTGCTTCAATTTCCAATGTCACTGTAACCTTGGATCCGAGCAAACCTACCAAATGAGAAATTACTTCATCAGCTATTCTTCCAGCATCACGACCTACACGGGCAGGATCTAGAGTTACACTGCCATAGAAACGTTTTGGAGGCTGTTCTACTGACTGTATGATTGTAGTTCCAGTCCCAGTTCCTGTTATCACTGCTGTTCCTGTATCTGTAGTTACATCGCCACCTGATGGTCCATATGTACCCCTGTCTTCTGCACCTTGTGAAGGTTTGATCACTGGAGTTGGCGTAGAAGGTATCTCTGCATTCTGCTGGTTTACAGCTACGTCTGACTTCACCAGCAAACCTGAGAGATTATCTTCAGAAAGAGTCACTGGCTGTCCGCAGCGAAGTCCACGATAACGTTTTGCTGTTTCATCAAAGCTGTCAGCATAAGAAAATGAGTCGTCCATCCACGTAATCAGTGTGAGGCCATCTCGAATCGCATCTATTAGCACTGAAGGTCTTACCAGCCTAGGAAGGTAGAGATAGGATGCAAAATCCTCTGCTAGTTGTTTTATTGAAACATTATCTCCACGCCAGAGAGGAATTCTGTCAAGTTCCATGCGAAGGCGTGTTCCTGCGAGACCCATTACAAGCAATTCTTCGGTCTTTAGCTTCTTGCTGGCTCGAACTGCAAGAGGATCCTGACCTGTGAGACGGATAGCCTCCCACTCTACAGATGACTGTGGATTTACCTGTACAGGTACAAGCAACCACTGATAAGTTTCTGGAATCCGTGCTGTCACAGTTTTATCTGCAGCATCCCTCTGAGTCTGGGCTTGCTTTACCTGGTGAGGGGAAAGGTCGAGAGTCTCTTTTTCTCCGAGAATTGATTCCCAGGCAAGGTACTTGCGCACTGCTTCGTCAAGATCCTGCAGGCGAGTCTTGTCAGCTGCAAGGAAGACAACGGTATTACGATATTGGCGAGGGTTGCTGCCGCGGGTTTCAAGAATTGCTTTTGAAGCTTTCTCAGCTCCGTTTCCTGCTTCTTTAGTATAAGTATGGTCAATTCCAAGAACTACAAGGCGTGCATCCAGATCATCGGGTACATCTGCACTTGATGTCGGAAGAGGGTGCACACGGCTGAAGTCTCCCTGCTGGCGAAAGTCAGTACGCAGGCGTTTGTCAAGCTCTTTCACTACCTTGTCAGGATCGCTCTTGAGCTGCTCTGCACGGTCTTCAGCCAGTTTGGTGACTGTTGGTTGAGTAGAGTACCAGTAGCGAGGGCCGTCTTGATAGAGATATGTCGCTGACGAAGATAGCCTTCTGAGAGCATCTCCAAAGATTGCGGGAGACTCACCAGGCATTACACATCCAAGCTTCACTCTCCTGTCCTCAAGGCCACGGTTTGCTGCAGTCAAAGTAGGAGCTGACCCGAGATAGATAGTACGGGCTACTCGACGGCAGGCAGAGAGCTTCCCAAAAAGAGAGGTATCGGAATCTATACGTAGAGGCAAAGAACTTGGGCCATCCACATCTTTTTCGATAATAGGAGTCCAGTTGTCTGAGAGATAACGGGTAAGTTCAGTCTGCACGCGAGGATCTTCTATGGGAATATTTGCAGGCAGGATAAGCGGGTTTTTGTCCCCTTTTTCCCAGAGACTGTAGATGACTGCAGCCATAAGTCGCAGTACTCCTCTTGTGCGCTGGAATTTCACAAGGGTAGACCAATCAGTATAAAGCCTGTCAAAAATCTCAGGATGAATCGGGTAAGCTGCTTTTATGCGTTTTTCATAATCTGTATCCCGGCACTCGGGAGGAAATTCCTGGCTCTGGGAGCGGTAGAGTTCAACAAACTCGCGAGCCACAACATCCCTATCTTTATACTGGGAAGGATCAGTAATTGGTTCAAATAACCGTCTGCGCACGATTTCAAACCCTTCTTCCGCACTTGCAGGTCTCCATGAGGACTCCAGCCTCCCTACTACATTTCTTAATCTTTCGAGGGCTTCTCGACCACGCCGACCTCCAACTTCTACGTCGTCAACCTGAGAGTTAAGAGAAGTAGCAGTGTCTGAAGCTGGAAGACTGATTACAAGCAGACAGTTTCTGGCAAGCTTTGCAGATTCGGTAAGAGCCTGGGCAAAGGTAAATTGAGTTTCAAAACTGCCTGCTGGCAGGTCGCTCTGCTCATGGAGCTGACGGGCATAAGCTACCCATTCGTCAATGAGAATAACGCAGGGCCCGTATGTATTGAAGAGCTCGCGTAATACGTCACCAGGGCTTGTTGCTTTCTCGTCATCTGCTCTTACGCGTTCATATGCCTCTTTTCCACCAAGCTGCCAGGCAAGTTCTCCCCAGAGAGCATGTATGACTGTCCCATCAGGTTTTGTTGCAGGATTTCCGGGGGAAATTTTGTTTCCTACAAGAACTACACGCCTTGCGTGTGGGATCTTGGGAATTCCAGCTTCCATCAGTACACTTTCAATTCCCGGGAGCTCACTTCCGCTAACGTTTCTGGAAAAGAGGTGATAAAGTGCCAGCATTGAATGAGTTTTTCCCCCACCGAAGTTGGTCTGAAGCTGGACAACAGGATCTCCTCCCAACCCTGCAATCCTCTGCAGTGAGCTTACAAGGAGGCCTTTGAGGCTTTCGGTAAGATATGTGCGCCTGAAAAACTCAACAGGATCTCTATATTCATCCGTCCCTTCTCCAAGGTGAACCTGCCAGAGGTCGGCTGCAAACTCAGCCTGCTGAAAGCGTCCGCTTGCAACATCATGGTGGGGAGTGACAACTTCTCTCCAGGGTTTGAGGCTGCTGGAAACGCTTTCAATCCCTGTTCCTGAGCTTTTGCGCCTTTCGTTCCTCACCTGTTCGTCAAATATCACCCTGCGAAGCTCCATTTTCATTTTGTGGACTTCATCGGCTTTTGGGGAAGAAATCGCTGCCAGTAATCTTTCTGTTGAGTCTAACGCCCTGTCTGCATCATCGCTTGAGAAAGGCTGCTGATGTGCCCATTTATTTCTCACGTCCCTGAGCTCACTTACCAGAGTTCGTTCGGAAAAGCCCAAAGTATTGCGGAAAACCTCATTCCAGGTATCCCACATGAGTTTGAAAAGTCCTGCTGCGTCAAGGTCAGAAATGGACTTTCCTGCAAAGATCATGTCTCCGCCCAGGACTTGAGCTACCTTTTCCCGCACTTCTCCCTGATAGACATTTTCCACCTCTCTCTCAACATAAGGCCCAAGATCCCCTTTTAGCAGTTCCAGCGCTTTTCCCACGCGCTCGCTGTTGCTCATTGACATGCTTATTCCTCCTCAACAAGATGCGTTTGCCCTTTCGGCAGGACGTTTTTTTCTCTTGAAAGCCTCATAATTTCAGGCCAGCTCTGCACCAGTGAATTGTAAGCAAGAGCTTCCTGAGCTCTCTTTTTACGCTCACAGAGAGTGTATAATAGGTAAGCGAGTTCTCTTGCAGCATCGGCCTTCCTGCCAAGCTTTGCCACCATTTCAGCAGCAGCACTTTCTCCACCAGCTTCAAATACGCGGATCAGATGGTGTACCATTTCCCATACAGTTAGACGCTGATCATTCTCAGGATCCCAATCTTCCGGAAGCTCTTCAGGTTTCAAAAGGCGCACTTTGCCTCCTTTTGATGTTAAAATCCCAGCTTCAACCATTCCAGAAACACTAGTGTTCTTCGCTTTGGAGAGTGTTTCAGCAACTCCATATTCCGCTTCAGTAAAGCCGAATTGTTCAAACCATCCAAGAGCCCAGCGGCTGTCTGCATCGAAATCTCCTTCTTGCTCGGCAAGCACTTCGTCAAGGATCTGGTTAATAAATGTGAGAGCTTCTCGCACGGAAAGTGCTTTTCCTTCTGCATTGAGCACCCTAGAATAGCGTGTATAGATAGCCATTCCAGGACCGATTGTTGCCTGGGCAAAGTCTACTGGGGCAATGTTCCCACGCTGCAAGTGTTTCAAAGCTTCAGGAAGCTCTGATTTTAGCGCATTAAGGAATTCACGGCGAGTTGTTATTGGAAAATTTGGATCTAGCCTACGACAGACAAGGACAATGCTGGAAGCGAGTGAATTTGTCCCTATTCCACCCATTCGGTTGCCAAGTTCTGTTCTCATAGGCCACGTTCCTGTAAGAGCGAAACCTGCCTTAATGACTGATTCAAGGAAAGTCTCCCAACCAGTGGAATATGTTCCCTCTTTTTCTATTTCGGACTGTTTGAAAGCGTAGTAAATGGTAACGGGGAAAGCTGGATGTGATTGTTCAGCAAGCTTACTCATCGACTGAATCATGCCTTCCATAAAGAAGGCTTCAGCTTTCTCCTTGCTTCCATGACGATATTGATCGGCAACTAGTTCCTCGTCTTTAGGCACGGCAAGTGTGGCAAAAAGATCAGGGAAAACTGGTTTCATAGAGCGTCGTAGCCAGACATAAAAGAAATCTGAGAGATTAGCATAGCAGATATTGTCGTAATAAGGAGGATCAGTGGAAACTATCTTTTGACTACTGATTCTTTGAATTGCAGAATTTCCCTGACTAGCTCGACCACTTGGCTTTGATGGAATTCTGTAGATATTGCCACTTATCCAGTCTGGCATTCCAGAGAAACTTCCAGTGGACTCCGAAAAGGGATTTGTTTCTACGTAATCCCATACCATTGGCAAAGCCTGTCTTGTATAAGTATGCGTAACTTTTTCGCCACTAATATGCCATGAACAGAGAGACGACCAGTAGTCACTGGCTTTATCTACAGCAAGTGCCAAATAAACACTCATTGCATCAGCATACGCTTCTGCACTTGTACCACCATCGTTTAGACTAATGCCGTCATTAGATATTTCGATGATGGATGAATCATACTTCACTTTTTTACGTACTTCCTGCACAAGGTTGGAGAAAGTTGTAAGAGCCACAAGCTGGCGGAAGGTAAAGATATCTCCTAATGAGCTCATGCCATAAACAGGAGGTTGAAAATTTCGATGTTTCTTAGGCATTTCAGTATCTGGTTTCCATGTTGGCCTTGCCTGCAGGGCACTCTCTTCATGCTCTTTAATAGGCGAGAGATAGATACGACCACTTTTACCTTCAGCTACAATTGCCATCAATCTCTCTCCCATACGTCCAGCCTTTGCCTCGGTACGGATATAGTCGTAATCAATAGGAACACCAGAGACAATGCATCTGAATGCCTTCCTTTTTCCAGCTGAAGTGCCATTCTTTGCTCCAACTATGTCTTTTGGCATCCCGACTTTTACGGAAAAAATGTATTTATCTCCTTCGATTACAGGCTCAACATATGCTTCTTTACCCGCTTTGGTAGAGAGCATAAAAGTCGATACAAGCGGTACATCCACATGAGAAAAAGCCGGATTTGGACTTTTTACTGTACGAGCCCAGAACCAAGCAATAACTGTAAGTTTCTGTCCGATATAGGGTTTCAGATCTGGCCTTCCCTGCGCCATTTCCTCTGTAATTTCAACTTTTGGATAGAGGTGACAGATTCTTTTTTCAGCTTCGTCACGTATCCATTTTCCATAGTAACGTATATCTTCAGCCAGGCCCTGTGCACCCTTCCAGCCTCCTGTAGTTATTCCCTTTTGTTTTCTAGATTCAGGGTTTACAGGCGGCCTGTTTGCAAATTTAGGCGGGATTTCAATCATCGCCTTATTGATGAGTACTGCCACAGGATTAAGATCGCTTGCATAACTTTCAAGACCCAAGCGCTGGGCTTCTAAGGGTAAGGATCCACCGCCTGCAAAAGGATCGTGGAAAGCAGGAAGTTTATCCGGGTTAAAAAGTTCTGCTGCTTGTGGATGATCTTTATTTTCTTCACAGGTAGCTCTCCAGCTTTTCCAGATTTCTTTCCTTACCTGATTGAGCACCTTTTCATTTGTAGTGTTCTCCCACTTTACAAGCTCCTCAATTAACTTGAAAAGGCGCTGACGTTCCTGCTCCTGTGCTTCCTCAGTAGGGAACTTTTCCGGGTGCTCTGAAGGATCATCGACCATCTGGGCAAAAATAACGGCTCTAGCTGCTGCAAGCGGGCGGCGTGCCCACCACAGGTGCAGGGTGCTGGGATGCCCGTGGCGTATGGATTTTTCTCGTGCAGAGGCTTCGTTAATAGCTTTAAGTGGGAGGGCAACTTCAATAAGTTTCTTTTTCATTAGTGAACTACTCCTAAATGTTTTTCAGCGCATGCGTGGCACACATCACCGTGCATATGCTCAGGGCGGAAGCGTTTTTTACAAGAGCGGCAGTTTTTGAACTGTTTTTGACATTCCTTTAGAGTTTCTTTCAGGAGAGTTTCAAGTTCTCTATCAGTAATTTCGCTTACCTCGACTCTTTTCCATAACCTGCTTGATGCAACTGGACCATAAGATCCCATAGTCCACTCGACAGTTGGGAGCCTTAACTCAATTGTTTCCGGGGTAACAAGGATAATGATACCCTCTTCTCCACCATAGTCGATCTGGATGCAGTCCCTTGTACGCTCTATGGTCGATTCTGGCAGCTGAATAAGTATTCTCTCAGCATTTGCTTCCACCCTACGTAGACCTTCAGATGGGTATTTCTTTTCAGGGTCAAGATTAAAGAGTTTAAAGGTGTCTCTCATCCAGGATGTCTCCTTTTAACTACTGTTTAATTCAATATATGTCTGCATTCTATTGCATTGGTCAGAAATTCTCTATGTTGTTAAATGATTATAAGTAAATTTACAATATATGGTTCGGATAAATATCAGTCGGCATGTTGCCGAACCTCAGAATATCAGGTAAGAAGGTGATAAACTGCAGCGTTCTGGTGCTGAATAAATAAAAGAATTAATTGTTTGACTGTCTTCTCCTTCTTTTCTAGAAGGTTTCATTGAGGAATCTCCGCCCTCGCAATCAATTCTGCAAAGTCATAATTCACGCTTGTCACCCCGAAATCAGGTTCACGCTGGAAGGGATGGCGGAGGTAGTGCACGCGGTGGCTTTCATCAGACATAAACTCAACGATAGCCAGGATGAAATCATCCGGTTTATTAAGAGAGTAAAGGATCTCATTTTTAGTAACTGTAACGGTCTTTGCACCAGAAACTCTCCCTTTTACCTCAATAAAACGCAGCTTGCCTGTACCTGGAATATGGCTTTCTATATCATAACCTAGTTTCTCAGTCTCGCGGTCTATTGGATCAAAGCCAAGGCTGCGTTCTATATCCATCACAATAGCACGTGCACGGGCTGCAGAAGCCTGGGTGTTTATCGGCTGCACTGGTTCTGGAAGAGGCTTTCCAGTCATTTTTGCAATAAGTCCAGCTGGCACAACTAGAAGCCCGCCGAGAATTACTGGAGGAAGCGGAGAAATCTGTCTCTCCAGTCTCAGTTCTTCCATACGTTTTTCAAGGCGAGCCTGAAGAGCATCTGCACGTTTGCGGGCTTCCCCGGAGTTTAGCCTGGCATTGGGCTTGCCTGCCTGCTCCTGAAGCTTTAATTCTTCAGCTCTGTGATCCCAGTAGTTAATCTCTTTTGTCAGCCGGTCTTTTACTGCTGCTTCGGTCTTCTCAATCAACTCCAGTTTGCGTGAACGGATCTCTTTAAGGTGTTCCGGTACAACATAAGCAACAGCGTGTTCCTGAGCCTTTTGCTCAAGTTCCCGGCTAATCCATGAGCACTCTGGTCTGGCAAGAAACCCCTCAACATGAGGTTCGTATGGTCTGAGTGGTCGGTAGTCAAGATAAGGTGCATAGTGCAAATTTCTGGTACTCCCTGCTGAGTCAAGTTCCACGTACAGCATACGTTTGGAAATAATACGCCTTTCCCCCGAGCGGGTAAGATTTGCATCCTGAATGGCATGTTCAAGATAGAAAAGAACACGAGGGCTAGTTCCTGGATCTCGTTCATCTACAAGTATGGTTCCCCTGCGCAGGAGGTCTCTGTGACGTTCCAGTGTAAGATCTATGGTAGAAGCGAGCAGCGAATGACCAGGACAGACAAAGGCTGCAAGAGGCTGTCCCTGAGGTGCAACAAGTGATTTTTCAAAAGCGATTCTTTCATACCTTTGCAGTATCGGCTCACCTGTACCAATCATGCGGTCGCGGTTTCTGATAGGTGCTGGCACATAAGTAATCTCATATCTTCGCGGCTCACGCTGTTTGACAGACCCTCCTAGACGCTGGAAAGCTTCAAGGAAAAAGGATTCAATGTAATGCGGTTGAAGTCTTCTGGCCTCAGCCCGTTCCATATCCTCACGAATACGGTATACCCGGCTTGCATCCATTGCATCATGAGCAAGAGCCTTCTCTTCCAGGAGATCCTGGAGATGGCTTTGGTCGAAGGCATTAGATATTACCTGTGTAAGTTTAGCTCTCACATTAGGTTGTTCACCATAGCGAATTGCTTCAATCAACAGTTCGCGCAACGGTTTGCCATCAAACTGAAGTTTCCCCAGAACATCAAAAACTTGACCTCCAAGTGCCTGCCGTGCCTGTTCTAGTTTTAACAACAATGTTCTGTATACATCACCTTCTCGGGTTTCTTCGGCAACCAGGTTCCAGAGGTGACAAACTTCGGTCTGCCCTATACGGTGAATACGACCAAAACGCTGCTCTATACGATTTGGATTCCACGGCAGATCATAGTTGACCATAAGATGAGCACGTTGCAGGTTGATACCTTCACCAGCTGCATCAGTTGCCAGAAGTACTTGGACTTCAGGGTCGTGCTTGAAGGCTTCCTGTGCCTTTATCCTATCCTCACGCCCCATGCCACCGTGTATGGTTACAATGGCTTCTTCTCTTCCTAAAAGGGTGCCGATACGTTTCTTCAGGTATTTCAGTGTGTCTCGGTGTTCAGTGAAAATTACCAGCTTTTGACGTGGGGAAGATACAGGCTTGGGAATTGGCCTTGATCCATAAGGTGTCTGCTCTTCAGCTCTGCGGTCGACAATGGGCGCCAGAGTGAAGATTTCTCCAAGCAGACTTGCAAGTTCACGCCATTTTTTGTCCTCTCCGCTGCGATAAACAGCATCAGCGAGGGCTTCCAGATGTTTCAGGGTTTCAATCTCTGCCTTTAATTCTGTAATGGTGCGAGCTGCAGTTGCCTGGTCGAGGATCTCCTCCTCAACTGTTTCTACTTCACTGTCAGGCGCATCTTCCAGGTCTTCTACGTCTTCTGCGTCAAGCACTGCTCCTTCGTATACAGAAACCTGAGCTCCCCTCTGGAGCAATTCCATCTCACGCAATCGTTTTTCCAGGCGTTCATGACGGCGACGCAGTGATTCGCGGATTGCCTCAGGAGAGGATGCAAGACGACGCTGCAGGATGGTAAGTGCAAAACCAACTGTCCCCGCTCGCTTGTCGTTCTGAAGCGCTTCGGCACGGTCGAATTCATTTCGCACATAATCGGTAACTTCCCTATAAAGGCGTGTTTCTGCATCCGAAAGCCTATAAGGTACAGTATAAGCAATGCGTTCAGGGAACAGAGGCGTTGCATCAAACTTGAACAATTTTTCCTTTACCATCCGGCGCATTAGATCCGAAACATCTGCTGTATGGACTCCATCACGGAAACGTCCTTCAAATCGGTCGCCGTCCAGCAGAGCCATAAAGAGCTGGAAGTCTTCCTCTTTTCCATTGTGTGGTGTTGCCGTCATCAAAAGGAAGTGCCGTGTCAGGGTAGAGAGTAACTGCCCGAGCCTGTAGCGTTTTGTGTACTTAATTTCGCCGCCAAAAAACGTTGCTGACATCTTGTGCGCTTCATCGCAGACTATCAAGTCCCAGCGACAGTCTGGACTTTTAAGTTTCTCCTGTACATTCTCATTGCGTGAGAGCTTGTCAAGCCTTGCAATGGCCAGATTCGTTTCCAGGAACCAGTTACCTGTGCGTGCAGCTTCAAGCTTGTCATTTGTAAGAATCTCGAAAGGAAGATTAAAACGTCGGTAAAGCTCGTCCTGCCACTGTTCAGCCAGACTTCCAGGACAAACAACAAGGCAGCGATGCAGATCTCCTCGGGCTATCAATTCTTTCATTAGGAGTCCAGCCATAATCGTCTTCCCAGCCCCTGGATCATCTGCCAGCAGGAAACGCAGCGGCTGTCGAGGCAGCATTGCATCGTAGACAGCTGTAATCTGATGTGGAAGCGGATCAACCATTGAGGTATGCACGGCAAGAACCGGATCAAACATGTGTGCCAGACGGATTCGATGAGCCTCCGAAACAAGCCTGAAAAAACCTCCGTCCCCATCGAAACTCCAGGGTCTTCCCTGCTCAACAACTTCAATTCTATTTTCGTCATGACGATAGAGAAGTTCATTGGCAGGCTTACCTTCAGGAGTTTTATAGGTAAGATCAAGGGCTTCTGAACCGAACCATTGCACACTTATGACTGTTACCAGACAATCGGTAAGAATGCCTCTCACAGCTGCATTTGGCCGAAGGTCTTCAAGTTTACTCATGGAAACACATGCCTGAAAATATATTATAAAAGTTATTTTTATTCATTAAAGATTTTCTATTAACGTATATCTACTAATCTTTTAAACTCTCGCTTTTTACAATAATTTCCTGGTGTTAAAAATTAATATACGGTATTCTGAACTGAATATTTTGGGTTTTAATGAAGGAGCTGTAGCTACTTCACATGCATAATTTGAAGATATTTAAAAACGCTATCAAAAATTATTGATTTCGAAAAGAATAACTTCCCTTCATAATAATTGCCTGTCTTGATTCAATACAGGGCTAGCAAAAAACATGCAGATTATGGTCTAAAAAGATTATAGCTTAATCATATCCAGGCCCTTTTATTATAAGGACGAATTAAGAATCTGATTCTTGCCTTGTAAGTTTTGTATCCCCTTCCTAGAAAGGATTTTGCTTTTAATTCATACTGCATTTGTTTAATTAGATCCAAAATTTATACTTAACAGTGAATTCTTGAAGGAAAAACAAGAAGGTAAGGGACTTATGTTTTTGAATCTCATACTTTTTTTCTTTTGAAATAGATAATTCTTATATGATATAATATTTAGAATTTGATACACTTCACATTGATACTAAAATTTCACTAATATTCAAATAACTAGAAATACAGGCTTAAAATAAATTAATTGTTCCTGGGAAGAAAAATAACTTCTCAGTGTAGTATAGGAATTCGTGCATTCGAATCGAACCCCTTGCATTAATTTTATCTATTTTCTTGTGACTTTAAGCCAACCTGAATCAGAGTATCTTTTTCTGTAACTCCAAATCTCATAGTAAACTGTGTGCCATTATTTGTTTTTAATTCGAAATTTCCATCTAACTGATCTACAAGGGAAGTTACAAGCTGAAATCCAAGGCTGTCAAGATTTTTAATATCAAGATTTTCAGGAATGCCTATACCGTTGTCCGAAACCCTTAGAGTGAAGTTTGTGCTCTTGCAAGCTTGTGTTACATTTTTGATTTTTATACACTCTTCTTTTTTCTCTCGACTGAGTTTAATTTGGATTTCTCCTTTCTCTCTGGACGGAAATGCATGCTTCAGGGAATTAGAAATCAGTTCATTAACAATTATCCCTAATGGGACTGCAGTGTCCATATCAAAGAAAAGGTTCTCTTCAAGATCCATGCTTAAGATGACACTGGTCTTTCCGAGCCTGTATGTATTAAAAAGGCTTTCAGCAAGTTCCTGAATATACGGGGAAAAATCCAGGGTTTCGAACCCTTCGCCTTTGTAAAGTTCTTCATGTATCAAAGCCATAGATATTACTCTATTCTGGCTTTCTTTGAAGGCTTCAAGAACTTCCGAATCCTTAATATCGTTTCTGTCTCTAAATTGTTCAGCTTGAAGGTCCAGAAGCGAAGATATAACCTGAAGGTTATTCTTTATCCTGTGATGAATCTCTTTTTTCCGGGCAGTCTCAATATTTTCAAGAGCCTTTTCGGCCTTTTTGCGCTCGGTAATGTTAATATCCATCTCAAGGATCATTGGCGATCCATCAACATCCGTAAAAGGTAAGTCGTAGGCGTCAAAAATACTCCCGTCAGGGCTTGAGAACTCCCAGTGATGAAGCTGTCCGGTTTCAAGTACCTTGTACGCTTCGCAGAATTCACATGGTTCAGTCCGGTTAAAACAATACTCATAACAGCGTCTGCCGCCTGAATCTCCGAATTTTTCTCGGAACGTCCGGTTAGCAAAAGCAACATGATAGTCCGGGGTTAACAGGCATATCATCACCGGAAGCGCTTCCAGAACATCATAGAGCCTCTGACGTTCAACCTCAACAGCTTCGGTAACTTTGCGCCGCGATTCACTCTCGCGCAGCACTTCCTCAGCTTTTTTCAGTTCAGTGATATCATGGTAAGTACAGATTATCCTGTATATACGGCCATCCTCTTTCATGACAGGCTCGGCACTTATTAGCATCCAGCTAAGCTCATTCGCTCCGGGATTCCGTACTGCGACAAGCTGGCTTTTTACAGGCTTACCAGTTAACATCACTTTCCGGACCGGGTGATCATCAATATGCAAAAGTTTACCGTCTTCTCCGTAGACTTCCCATTGGCTCCAGTCCTGACTATTAACATTTAGAATATCCAGTTCGTTATCCAGGCCAAATATCTGCATAAATGTGGGGTTGACAACAGCGAATCTGCCGGTTTCGTCTATGAGTGCGACTCCGGATTTCACACTCTGGAACAAGCCCCGAAACTGATCTTCACTATAGCGAAGCGTTTCCAGCGCCTTTTTAAGTTCTTCTTCAACTCTCTTGCGCTCAGTTATATCCTGGTTGGTTCCATACATCAAAACGGTTTTGCCGGATTCATCCCTGACAATTTCATTTTCACTCAACAGGATTCTTGGCGTGCCATCCTTTCGAATAATATTATAGGTCACGTTATACCTGTGACCGCTTTCAATAGCCTTTCGCACTTCCCTGTTGACGTTTTCCCTATCTTCGGCTACAATGAAGCTTAAGAAGAGCTCATATGAGAGCTTCACTTCACCGGGTTCAAGCCCATAATTTCTGTACGATTGTTCAGACCATGTGAGCTCGTTGGTAACAAGATCCCATGTCCAGCTGCCTATCTGAGAAATCTGCTGAGCCCTTGCAAGCTCAGACTCACTTTTTTGGAGCGCCTCTTCAGCCTGCTTTCGTTCTGTTATATCTGTAAGCATGCCTGTTGAACCGGCGTATTTTCCTTTATCATCAAACATCTGGTGGGAAGAAAGGATGCACCAGAGGTCAGAGCCATCTTTTCGAACGAATCGGTAGTCAATTAACTGGTTAACTCGCTGCCTGTGCTCACGCAGCCTATCATCTGCTACAGCCTGAAATTCCGGTGCTAAGAATTTTTGAGGCGGCTGTCCCAGGATCTCATCTATACTATAACCCAGCATTTCGGGGACTCTATTATTGACATAGATAGTTTTGTTATTCCTGTCAATTGACCAGATTCCTTCCTGGGAGGCCTCTACTATATGCCGGTATTTTGCTTCGCTCTTTCTCAGAGCTTTATTTACTTTAATGAGTTCTTTTGACTTAGTCTCTAACTTTTCATTCAGCAGCGTGAGTTCTTCTGACTGTGCCTGGAGCGTTTCAAATGTTTCCCGCAGAGCCTCTTCAGTAAGTTTCTTGGTTAAGGTAGCGGCAAGATAGTCTGCCAGCCTTTCTAGCGTCCCGATCATTTCCAAGGAAATTTTTCCTTTCCTCCTGTCATTCAACTGAAGGAGGCCTAACCGCTCATTGCCTACGCGAAGAGCAATCAATGCCACAGATTCATATCCCTCGCCATTACACCGGTTGCGAGTCCGGTTCTGCCGGTCAGCTTCGGTTGTGGAGGCGAGCAGTTCTGTGGTGCTATTAGTCCAGAAACTGCCCCTAGAAGTGAAAAAAGGCTTTGAAGGATCGACCCGGCCGCAGATAACGTTCCCGCACATGCACTCTAGGACCGGATTACCAGCGCTATCATAAACAGGTTTTCCGGAATTGTCCCTTGTGCAGAGGCTATTCTCTGACTTACTGAATTCTTCAGGAAAACCTGAGCTCTCAAAGTAAGGGTAGTCATCTCCACTTTTGAGCCTGATGCCAACAGCCTCAAGATCATAACTTTTCCTGAAGAAACTCACAACAGACTGAATCAAATCCGTTGTCTCTTTACTCTCGTTCATAAGCTGCAGGAATACTATTGACATCTCACGTTCCAGTTCAAGCTGCTTGCGTTCAGTAGCATCCCTGATAATTATGGCCGATATTGGAATTCCATTTTTATCTTTAAAAACGACATGAGATACCTCGCCTGAGAAAACTGAACCATCCTTTCTCCTGTAATTGAGCTCTCCTTTGAGCTTGTCAGGCCTGGCTCTTTCCTCAAGCACAGGCTTTAATCTTAAGTCCGGGATATCCAAAATGCCGTATCTTCCAGCTTGAATGAGTTCATCCTCAGTCATCCTGAACAGCTTACAGGCAGCAGGATTGACTGCCTGAATAGTCCTGTCTGGCGTAGTAAGAAGAACAGCATCAAGACTGCTCTCAAAGATTGTTCTGTATTTCTCTTCGCTTTCGAAAGTTTCTTCATGCTCTTTCTGATTGCTTATTTCGAATCCGGAAATGATTACGCATTCTTGTTCGGCTAAAGGAGAAAAAACAACCAAGTAAACTTTATTTCCCACTCTGATTTCCAATTTTTCAGGGCTGTTCCGGAAAATTACTTTTTGCACAAGATCTATGATATTCAAAGGTAATTTCTCGCCGGCCTCAATGCCCCACGAGTTTAATAAGGGCTCACCCGTTACATTTGAGTAAAGGACAACTCCATCTTTTGTTACATTAAGTACAGGATTCAGGTTTTGTGCAAAAAATTGCTCTATTTTATCTTTCATTTTTCCTCAAGCCCTTTAATACAACATTACTATCTTCGAAAAGAATATATTACTCATGAATATTTCTAACTTCTAAATATTAGTTTTTTATAATTTATGATATAAATAGAACTTTAATGAATTTAATTAGATAGTTAGTGAATGTTAAAATAGCCATAATTGTTTGCTTCAAATTTTAATATAATATTTAAACTTCTTTTTAACGCTACTTCTTTTTATTTTTTTAGTTTTGTTATTTTTAACCTTTCTTTTTAACTTTATTTTTTTACTTGATTATTTTTTAACGTTTTTATTTTTAATATTACTATAACATTTATAGTCTAAATAGTAAAAATCTGCAAAAAATTGATCAATAAGAAAAATTTTCAATTTTTTTTAAAAATGCACAAAATAATTATCTTGTTAAATCATAAATCTTTGTTCAGATTTGAAAAATCAGGTATTATTCGTGCGAAAAGTTATATCTATGCCTTACGTTTACGAATCCTATGAAAAAAAGATTTTCCAATAAAATACTTATTATTGGTTATGGCTCAGTTTCACAATGCACCCTGCCCCTTTTAATGGATAAACTCGATGTTCCGCTAAAAAATATTACCTTAATTGATTTTGAAGATAAAACAGAAGCCCTTAAAAAATATACTGATCAAGGATTGAAATATGTCCGTGAAAAAATTACCCGCGAGAACTTGAATCAAATTCTGTCCAGATATCTGGGAAATGAGGACTTGCTCATTGATCTTTCTTGGAATATCGCTTCCAATGAAATTATTAAGTGGTGCCATGACCACAATGTATTGTACATTAACACATCTGTTGAAGTATGGGACCCTGCTGAGGAGTTTTTGACGCAAAGCCTCTTAGAAAAATCGCTTTACATACGGCAGATGAGATTGCTTGAGCTTTCCCGTAGTTGGAAAGAAGGGCCAACTGCTGTTGTTGACCACGGCGCAAATCCTGGCCTGATATCCCATTTCGTAAAGCAAGCCCTGCTGGACATTGCTGCCCGCACCTGCGCTGATAAAAAAGTCTCTCCAGAGGATTAACAGGAAATATCCCTCCTTGCAAAAAACAGGGATTTTGCTCGCCTGTCAAAGAAACTGGGAATCAAAGTAATCCATTGCAGCGAGCGAGACACCCAGATTTCCAACCGACCAAAGGAAGTTAATGAATTTGTAGGAACCTGGAGCATCGAAGGCTTGAGGGAAGAAGGGACCGCCCCTGTTGAAATAGCCTGGGGAACGCATGAGAGCAAATTGCCCCCACAAGCGCAAATTCCTCCATGCGGGCCGAAAAATGTGATTCTTCTGCCCCAGATGGGATTCAATACTTGGGTCAGATCCTGGATCCCGGACGAGGAAATTGTAGGGATGGTTATCCGCCACGGCGAAGCATACGGCCTTTCCCAGCTGTTAACTATATGGGAAGATGAAAAAGCAGTCTACCGGCCGACTGTACATTATGCTTATATGCCCTGTCATGAAACTCTGTCTTCAATTTGCGAATTGCGAGGCCGCAATTACGAGCTTCAGCCCAAACTCAGGATTATGACAGATGAAATCGTATCCGGCGAAGATATAATGGGCGCACTTTTGATGGGCCATTCCTATAATTCCTGGTGGACAGGAAGCGCCTTAAGCATTGAAGAGACCAGATCCCTTGCTCCCGGCCAGAATGCTACCACCCTTCAGGTAGCTGCAGGCATTGTTGCTGCCATACTCTGGATGCTTGAAAACCCGCGAGAAGGCATTAAAACCCCTGAAGACCTACCCCACGATTTTGTCCTGGATATTGCCAGGCCGTATCTTGGAAAATTTATTTCCACACCTTCAGACTGGACCCCACTTGAAAATCGCAAAATCTTTTTCAAAGAAAGCCCAGCTGTAGAACATAATCCGGATCCGTGGCAATTTGATAATTTTCTTTTCGTGGGTTAATCTCAGGGAAACTATCCAAAGTAAACTACCCTTCCAGGGCAGACTGATATCTGTCAAAGAAGGGGGGTTCTATTGTGCCTCTGCGTTAAATATCAGGCAGCAGGCACAAAAATCACAAGTCATAATAGAAAGGTAAGTAAAAGAATTTTAGGATAACTTGAGTCAAAACTTCTTGGCCTGTAATTCACGTTCCCATTGCTTTTTTACTGTCCTTTTGTTTCTTAGATCTAATTCGAAAATTCAATAATAATTTGGCAAAGTTTTTTTGTCTTCTATAAATATCTATTTTGATGATTTTGCCTTTTTTCTTTTTCGCCATTGGCCCCATGCTGTTTGTTTCTCCGGATCAGTTGAGAGTAGAAGAAAATTTTCAGTAGAGAAATTTTTCAACATAAAAAGAACAGTTAAGAACAGTAAGTATAATGATTATATAATCGCTCAATCGCGTATTTATGGTGTTGGGGTGTAATAATTATGAATTTTATTGAGACGTGTAAAGAGGTCATTCTAAGACCTTCTGATTTCTACAGGAAAATGCCAACTACTGGAGGATATGCTGATCCACTAATCTTTGCAGCAATGAGCTTTTTTATATATGGTTTTCTAAGTGCGCTCACAAGTATGCTATTGAGTCGAGCAGGGTATTTGAATGGGATGTATGGAGAAATATTTGGAGGGATGTATGGTGCTGGGGAATTCAGTTTTTCCATGATAATTTTGTATTTAGTATTAGCCCCCATTTTAGGTATTATCTTTCTCCTTATTGACGCTGCAATACTTTATATTATTTATAAAATTCTTGGAGGAACAGGGAGCTACGAAGGTACCGTAAGGTTCACATCTTACGCAAATGCAGTAAATATAATTGGCTGGATCCCTATTCTCGGCTGGATTCTTTCTATTTACTCGTTATATCTTTACATTGTGGGCGGCTCGATTGTACACGATGTAAGCATGTGGAGATCCATACTGGCAATATTCCTAGACATTATACTAATTATCTTATCGGCTGTAGCTATAGGAGTAGCAGTTGCGTTAATTATCCTTGGAACTTCCGGTTTCTAAGAGTTTATCGAAAAAAGTTATAATCATTATAATTTTAAGATTGGTAACTGTCGTAAGATTTCGTGCTTTCGAAGTATACTCTCCTAGCAGAATTATTACTTCTTTTTAATACTTATTCAATAATTTAGAATAAACCTTTTAATTCTTAGTTCAATCCCATTTGATAAGAATATTAGAAAATGTTCTCTTAGTAGAGGCCTTATCTATAGAGGACAATTACAGTTCTATAGCTTCTTTACTATTTTCTTTCGCTTCCTCAAGAATCTCACCTTGAGAAGTCACATTAAACTCAGGATATCTTGCATAAAAAAATTGTCTTCTTTTGTTATAGCTGCCAGAAATTATCTCATGTCCTTTAAGCTTAGTTTAATATGTTTTTCTTCAAATATTTGGGATTTATTTAATTTATAGCATAGTCTTGTAAAATCATATAGCAAAAACAGCAAAGACTATTATTTGTTCTCTTAAATCCTATAGTGATTTATTCTGGGAAAATTATTTACAATAGAGCAAAAGTAAATTTCATTAAATTTTTATTTTAAATTTTATATTTTTGTTTATATGCTCTTATATCGCTTTTTAAATTTTCAAACCCTTTAAGTGCTTCTGTTTGTTCATTTTCTATTTCATCTAGATCACTCATGCTCCTTGAATTTAATGCTTCAAAATCGTAAGCAATATCTTTTCCTTGAGTTTTTCTGGTAATTCGTGCAATAGTTGCTTTCAAACTGAATAATCTATTTCGAAAATATTTTTCAATATTTTCATCGTCTAACATCGATAATGTTTCATTATAATTATCCTTTATTTCTTGTCCTTGTAAAATTATATTTTTTACTTTAGAATTTTTATCCAATATATCACCTACATAAAATTGAAAGTTAATGTAGATTATTTAATGAACTGATCCCAAGACTCTAAATTTCTTCCTCTAATCTTAAATTTGGAATAATCAATCGATTCTCTGATAATGAACCGAGTTGTAAACTTCTTATTAAGAAGGAAAAAATAAAATTGGTTTTGCGATAAGCTCTTAGCATAGAACTGTCTAGTTGGGCAATTGTTTAATTTTCAAAATTTGCTTTATATCATTAATGTATTATGAAGTTATTTTGGCTGCACTACCACCAAAGGTCTGAGCAATATATTAGGGTTAAAACAACCTTTTATAATTATCTTGTTTGACATAATAAATACCTGTCAATTTTTACTTTATTTTCTTCTTTTTGCCAGTGACCACTAGATATCTGCTGCTTTAGAGCATTCAGGCATGGAGAAATTTTCAAGTAATTGATTAAAAAGAAATTTGAAAATTAAGAATCTATCAGGAAAATCAATAACTGAGCCAATCCCAAAACTCAAAATTATTGCTTTTAATCCTGTATTTCAAACCATCAATTGTGCTTCTGATTACGGAAGTAATTTTAAGAAATTAAGATTAATAGATAAAAATGAGTTTTGGGATAACCTCACTAATAAAATACAGTATTAATACCAAATGTTTACTCAAATTTATCTGTTTTCTGTTTTTTGTATATACCTGCTATTAGATATTATCGAACCATTAACATGTTATTTTAATGGAAATTCAAAAAACGTTTTAAAAAAATAAAGCATAAACCAGTACTGTAGTTTTATTTCATTTAATATCTCTGAGCTATTTATTTTGTATGGGAGAAGGAGGAAGTTGGAGTGGCTGAATACTGTACATATGAAAAATACGTATTTAAAAAGAAGCTTGAAACTCTAAGAAACAAAAGTATGGGAAGCCCCGAATTAATTTCCCTTTATATTCCTTCTGATAAACAGATGTCGGTTGTTATAAACCATTTGAAAGAGGAACGAGAAAAGGCTTCGAACATTACATCCAGACTTACCAGCAATAAAGTACAGGGAACCCTTGATTCTTTGCTGGCAAAATTAAGAGATCTTAATAAAATTCCGGAAAACGGAATAGTTTATTTTACAGGAACTGTTAATGACGGAACTAACAAAACACGCATGGCAACTGTGAGCGAAGTTCTTATCCCTCCGGAACCTATTCAAGATTACGTATATTACTGTGATTCTATTTTTTACCTTGAACCTCTTGAGGAAATGCTCAGGGAATGCAGTACTTATGGGCTTTTACTTCTTGACTTAAGAGAAGCTACTATCGGAAGGCTTGTAGGAAAGCAAACTGAAGTAATTAAACATCTCCATTCTACTGTTCCTGGAAAACAAAGAAAAGGAGGCCAGAGTGCACACCGTTTTGAACAACTCAGGCGCATTGCTATTCATGACTTCTACAAAAGGATAGGGGATGCTGCAAATACGGCCTTCCTTGAAATAGAGCCAACCGAACTTAAAGGTATTCTTATAGGAGGGCATTCTCCAGCTAAAGAAGAGTTCAGTGAAGGCGAATTTCTTCATCACGAGCTTCAGAAAAAAGTTCTTGGATTATTTGATACGGGATATACGGATGAATCAGGTTTTCCTGAATTAATAAATGCAGCAGAAGATACGCTCCAGGGCCTTGACTTAATTAAGCAAAAGAAAGATATGGAAATGTTTTTTAAGGAGATTGCTACTGATTCTGGAAAAGTATCCTATGGGGAAGATAATGTACGGGCTAACCTTGAAATAAAGGCAGTTGATGTGCTTTTGCTTTCTGAAGACCTGCGCTCTGAAAAAATAACCGGCAAATGCAGTGTTTGTGGATACGAGAAAAAGTGGACAAGGAAGTGGAAATCTACTGAGGTAACCCCTGTGGCAGGAAACTGTCCTGAATGCGGTTCAGTAATTGAAGTCACGGATATTACTGATGTAGTTGGAGAATTGTCAGAACTTGCTGATGAAGGTAGTACAAGGACTGTTTTTATATCAACAGATTTCGATGAAGGTTCACAACTTATGATAGCTTTTGGCGGAATTGCTGCAATCCTCAGATACAACACGGGAGTGTAATTTCTTCTAGGGATAATTTAGTTTAAATTTAGATCTAGAACCTATCAGGTAAATCGACAAATCTGTTTCGTAAAAGTTTTAATAAATTTAATTCCGTACCCTTCTGGCACGGAATATTAATACCAAAATTACGTTTTTAATATCTAAATTGGGTTTTTGATAATATCATTTTTGTTTTGGGGGCCAGTTCTTTTCAAACCAGCCTGGGAGCCTTCCGGAGTCCATTGGGCCTACAAGAACTTTTGAACCCAGTTTATCCTCAAGGTCACCCTGCAGACGGGCAGCAAGACCAGGGATAAT
>JBNAKO010000011.1:0-7090 GCA_049706495.1 Methanosarcina sp.
CTGCCAGTTGCAGAAGTATTCGCATGTCTTAAAACTGAAGGGCTTTACTTCCAGCTTCATACCAGACTTGACCAGTGCCTTGTTGTTGATATTGAAGGGGGAGAAGAGGAAGTAGAAGAAATACTTAAAGGCCTTATAACGGAAAGGCTGGCAATGAGCCACCATATTCTGAAAGTTGTAGGGATTACTGGAAATGCCCAGACTGAAATTCTAAGGCTTGCAGAAGCCTTTGAGTCATCAGGATATATCAAAGAAGGGCAAACTTTTGTAGTCCGGGCAAAAAGAATTAAACATTATGTTGATTACCCCGGAGAATATCTGGAACAAAAAATAGGAGGAGCTATTTACAGGAAAGGCTTTCGAGCTAACCTGAAAAAACCTGATGTTGAGTTCAGGGTGATTCTCAGTCAAATGGCTGTATTAGGAACTCTTTTGTCTTCTATTGATAGAAGCGTCTATGAAGCACGGACTCCTCAAAATAAACCTTTTTTCTATCCAGGGGTTTTAATGCCTAGAGTTGCTAGGGCCCTTACAAACCTTTCAGGAATAAAACCAGGAGAAATATTTCTGGATCCTTTCTGCGGAACCGCAGGTATCCTTGTTGAAGCCGGACTTATAGGAGCAAAAGTTATAGGAGTAGACGCTCAGGAAAAACTTATTACAGGCGCCCGTATGAACCTCGAAGCTTTCAAAGTTGACTATGTTTTGATGGAAGGAGACGCCTGCAGAGTCCCGCTTAAAGCTGCTACAGTAGATGCAGTTGTAACTGACCCTCCCTATGGCAGGTCTGCTGCAATTCTTGCAGAATCTTTAGAAGAACTCTATTCATGCTCATTTATGGAAATCCAGCGTGTTCTAAAACCAGGCGCAATTGCTGTTGTTGTTTCCGATAAAGAAGTGTTGGATTTCGGGAAAAAAGCAGGGCTTGAAGTGCTTGAGAGATATACACAAAGGGTGCATAGAAGCCTTACACGTATAATTACTGTTTTTCAGAAAAAGGCAGCAAATTAAAACTTGAAAAAAATGAAAATAAAAATAAGATAAAAATAAGATGAAAATAAACTAAAAAAACTACAGAGAAAAAATACGGATATAAAATAATAACGATATAAAATAATAAGGAATAAAAACAAGGAATAAAAATAATATGAAAGAAAAAATAATGCGAAAATTATGGAAATAAAAAAAGAGAAAAAACCAGGGTAAAACAAACAAAGAGATTATAAAAGTAGAAAGAAAATTTGAAAAAAAATTTAGTAAAGACTAATAGCAATAAAATTTTAAAGATAATTTTTAATGAAGTAAAAAAATTTTATTCATGAGAAATTAATTCGTCAAGGACTTCAGCCATAACCCTGTATCTGATGATGTTTTTCTCATTCTGTTCTCCTGCCCTCCTTATGGAATAATTATCTTCAGTCCAGGAAATATTTTCATCATAATTTATTTTTACAAGAGTTAACCCATATGCAGGAGCTGGTTCGATACCTTCTTCATAAATATCAGGATTTAGCATCTGAAGGAGCCAATCAGTATCTCTAACGCCTTTTCCGATCATAGCAAGAGCAGTCACTATTTTCCTGACCATATTCCAGAGAAAACTATTGCCTACGACATCAATTTTGGTAAGTTCGCCGTCTACGCGTGCATTAATTCTTTCTATAGTACGAATTGTACTTTTCTCCCCATTTGTCCTTGAAAAATTCTCAAAATCATGGGTCCCCACAAGTAATTTTGAGGCTTCTCTAATCTTGGAGATATCGTATCCTTCGCCTGTCATTATATAGCGGTAGTGTCTTGAGGCTGCATCTCTCCTTGGGTCAAAGCCGCGAGGCACTTCAGCGTGAGCCCATACCCAGATATTTGGAGGGAGTTCGGAATTTATAATTCTCGGGACCGCCAGGTTCGGTTTATCAGTGTCAAAAGCAATTACCTGACCCAGAGCATGGACTCCGGCATCAGTTCTGCCAGCACAAATATAATTAGCAGATTTAGGGCTTTCTATAATCCCAAGCTTATGAAGAGCTTTAAAGAGCTCCCCTTCCACGGTCACGACATTCGGCTGAATCTGGGACCCGTGAAACTCAGTACCTATATATGCAAGCTTTAAAGCTATTCTCATACCAATCTTTACTTGGTTTTTTTCTTATAATAGACTTCTCTTACAATCAGCAGAAATACTATAAAAATACATCCGAAAAAGAACCAGATTCCAGGATGAAGCGCTAAAGTATCGTAAAGGCTGTGAAGCCCTCCGACATGAGCAAGCCCTTCATGCGGCACAGGAGGAATGCTTTGGACCCCATCTGAAATATTCGAGTCTGGAATATCGACCATATCTGACTCAGCGACTCCCGGAGTTGTTTCAGTATCCAGTCCAGAAGAGGCGTTTTCTGTAGAAGTATCCAAAGTCTCAGGCTCTACAGAACTTATATTAACCTGATTTTCCTCTGCAGCCTGGTCTGGAATCATTTTTGGGATTATCGCTTCAGTCTCATTTGCACCTGCGTTTTCAGGAATAGACTGGTTTACCTGAGGAATTTCTTTTCTTAAAGGGGCAGTCGCGTCATAAATCCGTTTTGCCTGCATATAGGCCCAAAAATATTCAATGCCTGCGGCTGCAAAAAAAGCTGCTCCGATTACGCCCAGATATTTTTGCAATAAATTCAGGATAGAGATCTTATCAAGAGAGTTTTTTGAAGGTACAAGTACAATCAGTTTTTCAACTGGCTCGTAAATCTTGACCTGACGCCCTTTCTGGCTCCATTTTATCTGTTTAACCTTAATAAGGTCAGATTCAACAAGAGAGTCAAGATTATACTTGACAGTAGTTAAAGGTAGGTGAAGTTCTTCTGCAATCTTGCTTGCAGACATGCTTTTGTTTCCAAGCAACTCTAGAATCTTTAAGGAGGTCTCATTGGAAAGAATCTGTGTTAGTTTTCTTGAGTCTCCATTTACAGGGAGAACAAGAACTCTGTTATCCTGTGCTATTCTTTCAGGGCCCTGGGGGAGCTCTTTACTTTCAGAAAAATCGTCCTGGTCTTCAAGGCCGTTCATATATACTTCCTGAATAAAAACCTTTTTATTTCATTTTACTGTTTGTTATAATTTATCCCGATCTTAATATAAACTTTTATTTTCGCACGTAAATATACATCCACTACTATATTTATATATAGAATCCAGCCCTTAACTTTAAATACAATATTGTTTATTCCAATCTAAATTTTCCGCTGGTAGCAATCATGATCACAAAACAGCAGATTCTTGAATTTATAAAAGACTACGATTTAGAAAATCTTACTATTGCAACAGTCTGTTCTCATTCTAGCCTTCAAATTTTTGATGGTGCAAGAAAAGAAGGCTTCAGAACCCTTGGAATCTGCGTTGGGAAACCCCCTAAATTTTATGAAGCGTTTCCCAAGGCAAAACCTGATGAGTATCTTATTGTTGAAAGTTACGAAGATATAATGAATAAGGCCGAAGAACTTAGAAAGAAAAATACTATTATAATTCCACATGGTTCGTTTGTTGCTTACCTGGGCACGGAAAATTTCGCAAAAATGGAAGTTCCTACTTTTGGAAATAGAGCTGTTCTTGAATGGGAATCTGACAGGGATAAAGAACGGGAATGGCTGCTTGGAGCAGGCATCCATATGCCCGGAAAAATAGATGATCCCCGGGAAATTAACGGGCCTGTAATGGTAAAGTATCATGGAGCAAAAGGCGGCAAAGGGTTTTTCGTTGCAAAAACCTATGAAGAGTTCGACGAACTTGTAGACAGGTCTCAAAAATATACAATCCAGGAATTTATTACAGGAACCCGTTACTATCTGCATTATTTTTATTCTCCAATCCGGAATGAAGGCTATACCTTAAGTGAAGGGAGCCTTGAACTGCTGAGCATGGACCGCAGAGTTGAATCAAATGCCGATGAGATTTTCAGACTTGGCTCCCCACGGGAACTTATAGAAGCAGGAATTCGCCCAACATATGTAGTAACAGGAAACGTCCCCCTTGTAGCAAGAGAGTCTTTGCTGCCTCTTATCTTCTCCCTTGGAGAACGTGTAGTTGAAGAATCCCTTGGCCTGTTTGGAGGGATGATAGGGGCTTTCTGTCTGGAGACGGTTTTCACGGATTCTCTAGAGATTAAGGTATTTGAAATCTCAGCGAGAATTGTAGCCGGGACAAACCTCTATGTCTCAGGGTCTCCTTATGCGGACCTGATTCAGGAAGACCTATCTACGGGAAGAAGAATCACTCAGGAAATAAAGATAGCTGCCCAGACAGGTCAGCTGGACAAAATAATATCCTGATTTGCGGATCAGCTTTTAATTAGAATCCAATATTGTACTCGATTATAATCTGATAATACCGCACTCCTATATATTATATAAGGCGCTGAATAAAGATCTTAAATATAATTTCAACAAATTACTATTTAAGATCCTAAAATTTTCAGAGCTTTTAAATCCTTTTTTCATAACTGACCCTTTTTAATTATAGGACCTTCTTAATATGTGCTGTAGCATATAAAATTTTCAAATTTATGTGTTCTGTACATATTTATGCAAACTGTTAAATTGGGATACAAACTCATTTTTAAAAGAATTCCTTTACATTTTAAAGAATGTAAAAAACTAATGTAAACTTTTTTAAAAATATTAAGAATAAGTGTGTAACATGTGTAGATTATCTAATAATTATCGAGTATTTAACTTAACTTAAGTTAAATAAATCTTTTAGAAATTGGACAAAAGAGCACAGATAACTATAAAAAATGATTAATGTAACAAATCAGATTCAAAAACATTTTAAAGAATTAGATTTTATAAACAACATGTAATCTTCGATTAAGAAATACATTTTATGGTGTTTACAAAATGGGCTTTTTTAATTTTTTTAAAAATAAGGTAAAACGCTCTCAAATATCTTCCAAATCAGATTATTCTATAAGTGGAAATCTTTTAACAATCGGGGATTTTACAGGGGAATATAATCAATCTCCAAATGGCAAATACATCTTAGGCTGGAAAACCCAAAATGAGAATGGGAAATATATTCTATTAGAACGTGGAAAAATAAAATTTCAAGCTAAAATGAAACATCCTGTTAATGGAATTGTTTCAAATTCAGGAGCATTTATTCTCAGTAATTTAACCTCTAAGAATATGTATGGAGTATTCCATATAATTAATCTGAACGGGGAAATTCTGATAAAGCAAAGATGTAAGGCAAAGTTGGGCCAAACCGGAATTTCGGATGATGGAAATTTTGCTGTTTGTCAAGCTCTGGAAAGCACAAGTAAAGCAGATAGTTGTAAACTTTTTTTCTTTGATATAAAGAATAAAAAATTGCTCTGGAAAAAAGTGCCTGAAACTCTCGGGTCTGAACTTAACTGGCCAGAAAGTTATCGTTTTGATATTAAAAAGAAAACCCTGTATTTAATTCATGAGAAAAATAGAATTTACCGTTATACTTTTGAAGGCACACTAATCGATTCTAAGTTATATAGAGATTATCGAATTAATAATGGGAGTGACATCGAATTTCTGGAAGCCCTTAAAGAGTTAAAAGTAGAGCTTTCTTCAAATCCTAACCCACAAGACTATAATTCGCTTATAATACCTCTAGAAAAAAGACTAAAAAGATTTTCCGATAAACATACAAAATCAAATATTCATAGAGCTCTGGGCGAAATTCTCTTTTTACAGAACAATAACACTGAAGCGATAAAACATTTTGAAGTTGCATTAAAACTAAATCCGAGAGTAGGAGTAAAAAGAACACTCGAAAAATTAAAGAAAATCGATTAATATTTTGAATACAATCTTCGAAAGCTTATTGAAACTTATAATAAATAGTATTCTAAACTTTTTTAAGCAAAATCAGAAATTCAAGCCTTTAGATTTCAAATTTATTTATTTATTTATTTATTTATTTATTTATTTATTTATTTATTTGTCGAAAATATAGAATTCTAAAGGGCAATTCTAAAGCTTACAAAAAAATAGATCTTATACAAAACAGAATCCATTTTTGAAAAAGTCAATTTTGTAAAAAGTATACTCCCAAAAAAATTATAAGAATACCGATATAAGAGGCGCTATTATTACAACCCTAAGGTACGAAAGATAAAATTTATTCCAGTAGAATGAAAAAATTCGAAACTTTTTCCAGATAATGACTTTGTAACTTTTATAAAAAACAATTAAAAACAGGCCGGGAATTAAATGGAAAACACAAGCTATGCAAAAAAATCTGTTATTGGGAATAAAAATATCGAGTTATGGGTCAGAGCTCACCCTGTTGCCTCATTTTTCATCCTTGCATATATTATCTCATGGATACTATGGGCTCCTGCAGCCCTTGGTTACCTGGGAGACACCGCTAATGTGCTCGTTTATATGGGAGTTTTTGGGCCTGCAGCCGCTGCCATGTTAGTAACCTGGATTTTAGGAGATTCTGTTAAGTTTTGGTTTAAGGGATTATTTCACTGGAGAGTTTCACCAATATGGTATACTTATGCCCTTGGCCTCCCGGTGCTGCTCATAATTATTGTGACGCTTGAATTTCTTATCTTGGGCCAGAAAATAGAACTGTATCTACTTAAAGATCGTTTAATTGCCTATTTCCCAACACTCATCTTTCTTTCCCTTCTTGGCGGAGGAAATGAAGAGCCTGGCTGGCGTGGATTTGCATTACCAAATCTTCTAAAAAATAGGAGTCCTGTTTCTGCAACCCTTATTCTTGGGGTTTTGTGGGCACTCTGGCATATTCCCTTACTTGCTGCAATGACTGAGATCAGTCATGGGCTTGGAGGTGTTCTGCTCGTAATTGTATTGATTGCAACTTTAGGCATTGTAGCATATGCTTTTACCTATACCTATCTCTACAATCGTACCAAAAGTGTTTTACTTTGTATTCTACTTCATGGGAGTTTTAATACTGCAAATGGATTGCTGATTCTCCGTTCTGAAACTGTAGGTGTTACTTATGCCATCTGCAGATTAGTATGACACTAACCCTGTGGATGATTGTTGGAATTATAATAATGAGGCTATCCCAAAACCCATTTTTACCTATTAAT
>JBNAKO010000012.1:0-26306 GCA_049706495.1 Methanosarcina sp.
GCTTCCAACAGAAATTGCAAAAGAGGATGACAAATACATCTACTTAAAAGCAAAAACTTCCGAATACGGATCTTTTGCAATAACAGCAAAAGAAGCAGTTAAAGAAGAACAAAATGAAGGAGATGATGAAGGAGATAATGGACAGATAGAAAATACCCTGAACAACAAAACTGAATCCGAAGATTTACAAGAAAACGCAGAAGAGAATACAACAGAAACCGAAAAGGATACTCAACAGGAACAGCCTGAAACACAAGAAAATACAAAAATGCCGGCTTTTGGGTTTACATCTGCGGTAATCGGAATATTTACGGTATTGCTGTGCAAGAAAAAAATAAAAATCTGAATAAAAAACAAAGAGAATTAATAGAAAAAACAGAATAGAAAATTATACTCGAATAAGAAGCCAAAAGTCTAACATGGAAAGAGTGAGAGGAGTTTTATGCTTTCATCTCTTTCTAATCATTTTACTTTATTCTAACTACCATTAAGATATAATATTCCAGGAGAGGAAAAAATTAGTTTGATAAAGCCCTGGGAAAGCTTTGATAAATTTGCTGAAGACTATGATTTCTGGTATGAAAAGTATGATTCTGCCTACAAATCTGAGCTCCTGGCGCTAAAAGAATTTCTTCCAGAAAACCTGGAAAATCTGAGAACTCTTGAAATTGGAACTGGAACTGGGAGATTTGCAGCCAGTATGGGAATTTCTCTGGGGCTAGAACCCTCAAAAGCTATGGCTAAAATTGCGAAGAAAAGAGAAATTGAAACTTTACTTGGAGTTGCCGAATTTCTCCCCTTTAAAAAAGAGAAGTTTGACTTAATTCTAATTGTTACAGCGCTCGAATTTTTCAAAGATCCCCTTCAAGCTCTAAATGAAGCAAAGAGAGTCTTAAAACCAGGTGGTCATCTTATTGCAGGTATATCTGATAAAAATATCCGGCAAAAATATTATTTAGGATCCGAAGTCAAAGAGCACAGGTTTTCTTCAGGAGCTCATTTCCTCTCGGTAAGCGAACTCTTGGATTATTTTTTAAAGAGTGAGTTTGAAAAACCTGAGATCTGCCAAACCCTGTTTAATAAACCGGAAAAAATTACAGAGGTAGAGATTCCAGAGAAAGGATTTGGAAAAGGAATATTCGTTGTGCTTTTTGTAAAAAAGCCACTTTAAATAGATTAAGCATTTAGAATTTGAAATATTTAGAATTTAGAATTTCTAAAAAATAAGGATTTTAATATATTAATATAAAAAACTGGAATTCTGAAAATCTAAAATTTTTATTATTTGTTTTAGGATTTGTTATTTGAAGTTTAAAGGAATTCAAAACTAGAAATACAGGGTTTACAACTTTTTCTTAATTTTTTATCCTACCTCGAATTTCTTTTAACCTTTTTTCACCTGAATTAAAAATAGACAGCAATTCCAGGTACCTACTCTCAGAAATTTCATTTCCAGGTACAAGTGAAAAAAGGGCCTGTCCATCTGAATAGAGTAGAATTTCATTCCAGCTTGCAAAATGAGGCCCTGCAAGATACTCGCAGGGCAATTCCCATCTGGAATATACACCTTCAAACCCCTGAAAAAGATAGGAAAATTTTCTATCGCCGTTTTGGTCTTTAAGAACTTTTTTAAATCTGACTGAGAAAGCAGACATATATTTTCCAGCGTGTAGATAAATTTTAGAATTGTTTCAAACCCATATGAAAATTATTTAAAACCTCTGTTAATTTTAGAACATATCTAAAAATTTATAAGAAAAAAGATAAAAACAATTTCTGTTTTTTAAATTTTGTATTTAAGCTTATTATTGAGTTATATGGAAAAAATATAAGCCATTAATTAGCTTAAAACCTGACTTCAGATACCTTTTCTCCTTTTGCGGTGGTAATAGTTGCGGATATATCCTTAAATTTCGGAACTCCTTTACCTCCCGTTTCATCCGAGACAAGCGTATTAGACCAGGGGCTGTTTGGCATATATGCAACACCCCTATGCGGAGTTTCATATCCGGATTCTTCAGCTTTAACAACTATTCTTCCAAAGGAATTCATTAAGATTACAGTATCTCCTTTTTTGAGATTTAACTGCTTAAGATCTGCAGGATCAAGTTTTATAATAGCTGACTGGTTTTTATATTCTTCTCCAAAACGGTCTTCTATTAAGGCCTTATCCTGAAAAATGTCTCTATAAGTCACAATTTTTATTTTCAATTCAGGAGCTGCAAGAAAAGATCCGAAATCCATTAGAGGGCCTCCATTATTTTCTTGAGAACTGCTTCATCAGATGCATGCTTGGTCTCAACAATGGGATCAAAATTTACTTTAATTCCATCCATGCGTACGGCACTGCCTCCAGACTCTACTCCGCTAATTGCAGTATTAACGTAGACTTTCGCATTTTTGGAAGTTAAGGTCTCACAGGGATCAAGAGAAATAACAGGGATTTCAAGCAAATTTTTTGAAATAGATCTCGGCAGGCTTGAAAGAGGGTCAGAACCAATAATAAGGGCAGCATCAACTGTCTTTGCTTTAAGGGACTCAACCACTGAATATTCAGGCCCGTGTTTTACAGTTCCATTTTCGAATTTTACACTGTTTACATACCCTGTTTCGGCAAAAAGGTTTTCATTAAAACCCCGCATATTGTAGTGTCCTACCATTGGCACAAGATGGAAGTTTGCTTTTTCGTTTAGGACCTTCATAAGCTTTAAAAGAGGTTCAAGATTTTCCAGAGAATAAATCAAGCCTAATCCTACAAAGACAACTCCGAATTTTGCTCCTTTAAGGATATTAGCAAGTTCAAGAAGTTTTTTTGGAGGGTAATTGTAAGAAGTTTTAGGGAGCTTTCCTGAAAGCCCCGCGATTATAGCCTCGATAAATTCTGCATCTCCACCCTGGGGGATCTGGAAGAAATAATTCCCACAGATCTTTGCGGTGTGAGATTTTCGAATGTCAATTGCAATTGCAGTTCTCTCTTCTTCCCAGCCTCTTTGCTTTTCAGTTCCTCTGGGGAAATAAGAGTGTTTTGAGAGGTGGCGGGGATGAGAATCTGAGGGGTCTGCCCCCCAGAAAATGATTACATCGGCTTTGTTCCTTATGTCGTCAAGAGTACAGGTTTTTACTTTATCCTGAAGGAGAGCTTCAACAACAGGCCCCAGGCAAAAAGAGGAAGTATCGTCAAGAGTTGCATTTGTTTTTTTTGCAAGCTCGATTGCAAGTTTCTGGGTTTCATTTGTAGACGTCCCTAGCCCGAAAATTAAAGGATTTTTTGCGTTTTTGAGGATTGAGGCTGCTTCCTGGATTGCTGTTTCTTCGTCTACAGGCATGTTGTCAACTCTGAAAATCGAGTCTTCTTTTTTTTCTTTCATATGGGCTACGCCTACTCTGCAGGCAGTATAAACTTTATTTATTATGTCCTTTTCAGATTCGACCTCAATATCATCGCAGAGCAATCCGCAGCCTGTGCACACATGGTGTTTTTTTTCCATTTTTTTGCCTCACACAAATTCGATTGCTTCTACAGGGCAGGTAACTATACAGCCATTGCAGAGAATTTTATTCTTGCCAAAACGGCGGCATTCTTCTAAATTCTGGGCTTTTACAACCCCGTCTTCTATGGTCAGGACCAGCTTATTGGCGTTCTTGGGAGCATTTCCCGAGCCAACCCCATAGGGGTCATTTGCTACATTAGGAGGGCAGGCAACAACACAATTTCCGCACCCAAAACATAAGTCTTCATGGACAATAAGCCCTGTTTCAGTTGCATTTTCTCCCGGTTTGAAAAGGTTGTTTATCTTTTCAAAATTTTCTTTGTACTTTGCCTCATCTATTAATGGAGGGCAGGCCTCAGGTTTAAGTTCACGGGCCATGAGCGCTACTGCAAACGCCATACATGAAGTTTTTCCACATTTTTTACAATTAGTTTTTGGAAGCATCTGGTAGAGTTCCATTGCATTTGTCATTCCAGGTCACCCTTAAGTAAATTCATATTTTATTAAGTTAAGATAAGTTGGATTAAATTGGATTAAATTAAATTAATATTTTATATGAGATTCTTGGAAAGATAAAGCTTAATATCGTAATCAAGGAGCAAAATTAAAAGCATAACTGAAAAATCCGGCTAAATAACCTTTAATTAAAATATATCTAAGTAATCTTCCTTAAACTCTCGCTTTTTAATTTTCAGTGTTATTTAGCACCGAATTACTTCAGCATCGAACTCAATTTTGTGATTGAGATAAAGCTTTTGTTGAAAGAATCTTTATTAAATTAATTCTTTCAATTTTTATTATATTAAATTTAATCTGAATTTCTTCCGTTATATTTTAAATATTACAAGTATCATATAGCAGCTCAGAATTAATAATAATTATATTATTTCTAATTTATATTTATTCTGATTTATTTTAAATTTATCCTATTAAATAATTCCGATTAACTCCCATATTGGCATTTGTCATTTACAGAATTTCCATACCAATTCATAGTGTTAATTTTAGAATTGAAGACCAGATCTGATAACTAGAGCTTTTAAAGCTTAATATCAACATTTTATTTTCAGAATTACTAACTAATATCCACTATTATTAATTCCCCATACCCCTAAAATATAAAATATTATTCGGGCCCTTTAAGGCCTTTTTTATATAGATTTATATAAAACGAGATAGTTATATTTAAGTTGTTTTGAAGAAAAGTTCGCAGTGGCAGTTCCCATCCCTTTCGACCTCTTCTTTATGGTAGATACAGGGACATACAATCTTTCTATCTTCTTTCTCATCTCCGGTAACTATTCTGCAGGGACAGTATCGTCTGCCAAATTTCTCAAGTTTAACAGTAAGCCCGTCAAGGACATAATCCAGAGCTTCTTTGTCCGGATTTAGCTTATAACCTGCTTTATTTGCATATTTTGCAGTCCATTCATACATTTTCTGCTTTAATTCATCATGCTGACTCATAAGAAATCCCTCAATTTAAATTTAAACCATCCTGTATGTTATGAGAAGAATAATGCGTGATTGCACTGAAATAATAGTGCTTTAATATTTTTCATTTAATATTTTCCATTAATTTGTTACTTCATTATGGGTGATTTATAAGATAATTGAAGTATGATGTATGATTGTAATATAGTAATATTGTATAGTAATATTGTAATGATTTTCACACAGTAAGTATTAGCTAACAGTATAAGATTAATTTAATTATGATTTACTTTTATTTAAATGATTTTAAGGAAGAAAACCTTCTTATCCGAATTCTCACCCACAATCCTTTTTCATAACCCCGTATTAATTTTATACTGTAATGTCTTTACAAGTGCCATTTAGAATGCTTATGCTTACGAGTTAAGTTCTCAAACTATAAATCAATTAGGAAAATGCATACATACAAATATTACGCTTCAGTTTATTTATACTTTAATTTTTTATCAAGAGTAAATCAGAGATTGACAGAAGAAAGTCAGGCCCTAATTAAGGTTTTTAATCAAAATTAAGCTATTCCTGTTCAAGTATTTATCATATATTAATTAAGAGAATTAGAAAGTTTAATATAACAATAAATATAATTTTTATTATATAAATGAAAGTGTCGATTAACTTATTTAATAAGTATGTAGGCAAACCTTTGCGGGCAATACACCTAATTTAACCTCTTGCGAAATAAATTATTAGAAGCCATCGGCAAAAAATAACTAACAATTAATAAAATACCAGATGTATCTAATTATTACATCAAAATATTGAGATTATAAATTCCAGTAATGAGAGCAGAGAGTTCAAAAAGGGTTAGTTATCCTGGTTTTAGAAATATTTAATGGATTTTAAATAAAACCAAAAAACCTTATGAAATAAAGGTTTTGATTTTGTGCAAAACATCTGTATTTTTATTCAGCTTAAGAGAAAAAGAGTATAGAGAAAGATAGGGAACAAATTTACATATACGAACACATAACTGAAAAATAAGGTCTTATCAAGCTTAACACATTTAGGCAGCTGGTGTAATTTACCCGTTTACTTCCTCATAATACCCAGCCTCTTATGGATTACTCTTCGATCTCTTAAATAAAATCTGTTGAACGAATCAGATTTTTATAACCTGAATTAAAAAGTAAGTTCTAAAATCATAACTTGCAAATTATAACTTGTAATTTATAACTCATAAATTTTAACTTTAAACTTTAACTTATAAATTGTAGGTCCAAATTCTTGTGAAATACTTCATAAACGCTATACAAAGTCACGAAAAAAATCGAAAGGGTATGGTTATTAAAATAAATATAGATTATATGGAGCCGTTATAAAATGCGAATCGGAGTCTATGTTTGCCATTGCGGATTGAATATTGCAGGAGTTATAGATGTCGTAGCCCTGCAAGAAATGGCAACTAAATTGGAAGATGTGGTGCTTGCGCGAGAAATTCAATTCCTTTGTTCCGATTCAGGACAGGAAGGCATCATAAAGGATATAAAAGAAAATAAAATTGACAGAGTTGTAATAGCAGCCTGCTCCCCAAGGCTGCATGAAAAAACCTTCAGGCATGTTATGGAAAAAGCCGGCTTGAATCCTTACCTTATGGAAATGGTAAATATCAGGGAGCAGTGTTCGTGGGTGCATGCAGACGACCCCCAGATGGCAACCCAGAAAGCTTTTGACCTTATCAGAATGGGAGTTGCCAAGGTCAGGTTCTTAAAGGAATTGAGTGCAACAAGCTCAAAGGCCAGCAGAAACGTGCTTGTTATAGGAGGAGGAGTTGCCGGGATCGAGGCAGCTTTAAACCTTGCAGATTCCGGATTTCCGGTAATTATGGTAGAAAAGGAGTCTACAATAGGCGGAAAAATGGCCCTTATGAATGAAGTTTTTCCGACTAATGACTGCTCAATCTGTGTTCTTGCCCCCAAAATGACAGAAGTCCAGAACCATCCAAATATTAAGCTATATACATACTCCGAAGTTACAGAGATTTCAGGTTCTGTAGGAAAATTCCATGTAAAAGTCAAAAGGAAACAAAGGTATGTACTTGAGAACAAATGCAAAGGCTGTGTAGATCTCTGTGCTGATGTCTGTCCTGTGGAAATTGAAAACCCAATGAATTTCGGCGTTGGAAAGACGAAAGCCATATACATGCCAATTCCTCAGTCTGTACCCCAGGTAGTGCTCATTGATCCTGACCATTGCGTAGGCTGTGGTCTCTGCTCCCAGGCCTGCCCTGCAGATGCTGTTGATTACGAGCAAAAGCCTGAAGAAATTGAATTTGAAGTAGGCGCAGTAATTGTCTCAACAGGCTACCAGCTCTTTGATGCTTCCAGGAAAAAAGAATACGGCTTTGGAAAATATCCTGATGTTATAACAAATATGCAGCTTGAGAGGATGCTGAATTCTGCAGGGCCTACAGGAGGAAGAGTGCTTGTACCCTCAAATGGCCAGCCTCCAAAAAGCGTAGCCTTTATCCAGTGTGTAGGCTCAAGGGACAAAACTGTTGGGAATGAATACTGTTCCAGGTTCTGCTGTATGGCTGCATTGAAGAATGCACAGATGATTAAGGAACGTTATCCGGATACCGAAGTTACAATCCATTATATCGACATCAGGGCTTCAGGAGAAATGTATGAAGAATATTATGCAAGAACCCAGGCAATGGGCGTTGACTTTATCCGGGGAAAAGTTGCCGAGATTTACCAGGGAGAAGACGGAAGGCCCGTAATCCGGTATGAAAATACTCTGGAAGGTACAACTGAAGCCGACGCTCACGACCTTGTTGTACTCTCAACAGGGGCCGAGCCTACAAAAGCCGCAGAAGGAGTTAGCAGGATGCTGAACCTTTCCCGCAGACCGGATAATTTCTTTGCAAGCGCACACCCGAAAATGCGCCCTGTTGATGCTCCTGTAAGTGGAGTCTTCCTTGCAGGCTGCGCTTCCGGACCCAAGGAGATCCAGGTCTCAATTGCCCAGGGAAGCGCCTGTGCCTCAAAGGTAATGCAGCTACTTGGCACAGGAGAACTTGAAGCAGACCCGATGGGTGCACATATAGATGCTGAGAAATGCATAGGATGCAAAACCTGTGTGGAAGTCTGCAAATTCGGGAAGATTAAAATCGAAGACAAAAAAGCCGTGGTAGACGAAGTTTCCTGTTACGGCTGCGGGGACTGCAGTGCTGCCTGTCCTACAGGAGCTATTCAGATGCGGAATTTCGAGAACGAACAGATTCTGGCCCAGGTTCGGGCTGCAACTGCACACAAGTCCCAGAGTCCTTTTATTGTGGCCTTCCTTTGCAACTGGTGCAGTTATGCCTGTGCAGACCTTACAGGCATGTCAAGGATTCATTACCCCACAAATATCAGAGTGATCCGTACAATGTGTTCTGCAAGAGTAAGCCCTGAATTTGTCCTTGAGGCTTTTAAAGGCGGTGCAGACGGGGTAATTGTTGCAGGCTGCAGAATGGATGAATGCCATTACATTCATGGGAATTTTGATGCGAAAAACCGCATGGATGTTTTGAAAGAGGTTATAAAAGAGGTTGGATTTGAGCCAAGAAGGCTCAGGACCCTCTGGATTTCAGCCGCTGAAGGTGAAAGATTCTCAAACACCATAACCGAGTTTGTAAAAGAACTTGAAGAAATAGGGCCGATAGGCACCGAACTTGGAAAGGTGCACCCTGTACCTGAACTTGAGGAGGTGGCCCAATGAACCAGGAACGCTCTGAACAGGAAATCCATGTTTGCAGCGGATGCTGCGGAACCCGAGAAAATGAAACTCCTGAAGCTGAAAAATCCGTTCCCGAAGATAAAGAAGCTGAAGCCGGGGAGTCAGAAGTTCAGGACTTAGAATCCTCATCCTCAAAGGTTGAAACTTCTGACTTAAGCGGAAATAAGAGGGAAAGTAAAGACGGGACTGAAAATCAGGAAAAAATCACAGTTACTAACAGTATGGATGTGCAGGACAACCATTTTATTTACACTCAGGCAACTGAGAAATCCATAAAAACTCTTGATTATGATTATAAACGCTGTAATGGCTGCGGGATCTGTGTAGAGATCTGTCCCACCAAGGCTCTTGAACTAGGCCCTGTCCATGAAATTGCAACCGGACTTGATGCGCCTGCCGTTATGATGGATCTTGAAAAATGTACCTTTTGCAGAATGTGTGCAAATCTCTGTCCTGTGCGTGCTCTTACCTTTGAAGCTATTGGCGAGGTTCCGGACGAGAAGCAGTACCCAAAGTATGATACCTGCATAAAAATCAGTGAAAACTGCCTGCCCTGCGATCTCTGTAAAGGAGCCTGTCCTCAGGAAGCGATTGAAGTAGAGTACACTTTCCCGAAAAAAGAAGAAATTGCTCCTTTCAAAGAAGATGCAAAAGGGGAAATAGAAATCGACACCGATAAATGCAATTTCTGCGGAATCTGCGCTCATTTCTGTGATGCTTTTATTCTGCTTGAACGTGAGCCCACGCCTGAAAATCCTGTACCTTTCGAACAGATCCTTGTAGATGAGGACAAATGCGATTACTGCGTACTCTGCCAGGACATCTGCCCCGAAGAAGCGATAAAAGTCAAAGGGGAAAGGCCCTGTGAAGCCCCAAAAGTCGAAGGAAAAATCAAAGTAGACGAATTAAAATGCACACAATGTGCCCGCTGTAAAGCTGTCTGCCCCTATGAAGCTGTCGAAGTGCAAAAACCAATGGACGGCGAACTGAGGCTTATAGAGGTAAATCTCAAAGAATGCGACCCTCAGGGCTGCCGCGGTTGTTTTAATGTCTGCCCCTCAGAACTCTGGTATGTACCCACAGATCCTGAAGACCCTCGTAAAATTGCTTTTGTTGAAGACTTCTGCACCTACTGTGGGGCCTGTGTAAAAGCCTGCCACCTTGATGCCATAAAAGTTGAAAGGACCGATATCCATCATACAGAAATTCCCGAAACCCCCTGGGCTACCCAGTGGAAAGATGCAATCGAGTCCCTAAAGACAGGAGTTAGAAAGGGAGTTGACCGCGCAGTAGCCAGGGAAACCGAAGTACTTAAGGCCCAGAAATTCATGGGCGTAGAACCTCCAACTGTTGATCAGGAAATGCTTGCAGCCGTCCAGGCAAAAATCGATGCCCTGCTTCCGGCTCTTAAAAGCGTAAAAGTCAGAAAAGTCTGGGAAACCGAATGTCCCGAAAAAGCTGCTGCTGCCGTAAAAAAGAAAATCGAAGCCTGAAAAAAAAAGTTAGATATATTTAAAAATAATTCAGGTCTTTTAAAAGGAAGATTTCGGGAAAAAAGTAAGAATTAAAAGAGAAAAAGTAGAAAAGTAGAAAATTAAAAAAGTAGAAGATTAAAAAAACAAAAAAGTAAAAAAGATAAATAGATAGTCAGGGAGAAAAAGAAAGCAGAAGGAAACAAAAAGTCTGAAAATATTATAAGAACTCTGCCTTTCTTTATACTCAACTTTTTTCCTTTTTATTTCAACTAAACAATTGTCTTATTTTTCGGGAGATTAGTTCATTTTACTTAATTAACCTCATTAATTAGATTAGAAATCTTAAAATTGTAAAATTGAGGAATTTAGAGGAATAAAAGATATTATATTCAAGATTCGATCTTTTGAAGGGAATAAAAGGATCTTTTTTCCTAAAAATCCAAATTACTCAATAAAAGGAAGTTAAACTGGACAAAAATAGTAAGTCCACTTGAACGAAAAGAGTTTTAAATTTCGAAATTTAATCTGGACCGCATTTTTCACTTGCAACCAGAACAGGTATTTTTGAATGGCGAACAACGTTATCTGCAACGCTGCCCAGAAGTAGCCTTTCCAGTCCTGTTTTCCCAAGAGTGCCCATAACAATTACGTCCATTTTTTCTTCTTCTGCATAGCGTATTAATTCATCTGCAGGATGACCTTCAAGTATAACAGTCTCAACATGGATTCCTTCTAATTCCCCTATCCCATTTATGTAATTTACAGCCTTGACTCCTTCTTTTTTTAAAGCTTCGTGCATTCTCTCCCAATCAAAATCTACAGCCATAGAAGAAAAGTAGTCAGTAGATACTACATAAACTGCATAAACCGTACCTCCGCTCAGCCTGGCAAGTTCAATTCCTTTATTGGCAGCCAGCCTTGAGCAAACCGAACCATCAGTTGCAATCATAATTTTTTGAAAATGGATATCGCCCATGAAAAACCTCTATTAACTGTATGTGTTCGTAAAATATAACAGCATCGGCATTTATCATCAACAACTGGACATTTTTATTCTCTTCAGAGACCGCCAGAATTTGGGTGTTTCAGAAACAATATATGAAGCTGTACCTGGTCAAACCTGAATGATTCAAAAATAAAATAAAAAATAGGATGAATAATTGGATATTAAATGGTTGGATATCCAAAAACTATTTTTCTCCAGAAATTTATATAAATTTATGGTAAGCACAGAGAATTATAAGCAGTTTGAAGAAAAAGCTGAGGAACTTGGAGCAAAGAATGTTCAGCTTATTTCTACAGCCGATATTGTACTTGAAGATAGGACTGTTCTGAAATGTATTTTTGGCTGCAATGGGTACGGGAGTCAGGTCTGCCCTCCGTTTATTCCTACGGTTGAAGAATTCAGGAAAATGCTTACAGACTATGAATGGGCTTTGCTTGTGGAATGGAAATCTGAAAACGTGTTTACAAAAGAAGTCAGCGAAAATTTTGTAAAATACAGCGTTTCTCCTCCTGAAAATGAAGCTATAAAAACACAGTTTCAGAATAACCTGAAAACAATAATGAAAGACCGGAAGGAAATAATCCAGCCCGGAGTTCTGGAGCTTGAAAAACTGGCCTGGGTACTTGGGTATAATACTGCTCTTGCAACCTTTCCAGGAATGTGTACCTGGTGTGCGACAGGCGATTATTCAGGCGTAAATTGTGCAGGAAGCAAGGGAGCCTGTCATCATCCGACCCTTCGCAGGCCCTGCCTGATGGGACTTGGTATAAGGATGGACAAAACGCTTGAAAAACTTGGAATCCCTTTACAGAAGTTTCCTATGAATGATTCAGCCCCTTCACCTTATACGTTAATACTTTTGGACTAAAATTGGATTAAAAAGAATTAAGGACCCGGATAAGAGAATTTTATATAAAATTCTTTTATCTTTATTTTGATTTTGTTATTAATCAGAATTTCCTTCAAGAAATATTCCTGACTTTTCTATTACTCTTACTGATTTTTACATCATGTATAAATTACTATTAATGTTCTTAAATTCCATACTGGCTTACAAATTTTACAAAATATAATAAATATAGGCATAATAAAAAGAAATATAAGGCAGGCAAGAAAACAAGGTTAAAAACCAACTAATAGTAGTCAGGTAATTAGTAAAGACAATTTCTAGTATTATGCTATTTTCAAAAAAGAAGGTCTAATTCAAAAGTATTTAAAACTATAATTCTATATATGGGAGGAAATGATTGTTATATATGGCAGAGTCTGGTCGAAATTCTCCATCGGATTTAAAGGAAAATATTCCATATTTAAAAGATCACAAAGTAAATTCGGAAGTAATTCTCGGGATATTATTGCATTTATTTCTATTTCTTTGCTTTATCATTTTATTCTATTTACTTGTAAGAAAATATATATGATGCTTAATATGACAGAATGCTTGATCTGAAATAGATTGAAAGCATTATCCAAAAATCAATATATTTTGAATCTGCTGAAGAATAAAATGTCCTAAAATGTCCTGATAATAATCTAAAAAATAGTTTTAAGCTGGAGTGAAACAGTTAATCTTAACCAATTAAAGACTTATTTGTTTTAAACTGTTTTCACTTCGTCAGCTACTCCTTTTTTTAATTATTGCGTTTAAGAATTTCTAAATTCCAGGTTTTAATTAAATATGTCTGCTTTTTTTCCTTATGAGCTTATTTTCTTAGCTTTTAAGAATCTTTTTGAAGCTTGTTTATGAGTTCTCTACAGAAGCTGCAGCTCTTTTTGCTTCACTGATTATGTAATCGGCCTCAATTCCTTCAAGCCTTCCTTTTTCTTTCATAATGGAGACACATTCGATATAAGCATCCAGCTTTTCCATGGCCAAATCAGTATCTCCTGAATCAAGGTACTGAATAACATATCTCATCTTTGCATTGAGAAGGTCTTTTGCAGCCGGTTCAATTTCCAGAGAATTCACATGGGCTTTGAGAATTTTCAATTCTTCTGTAGCGTCCATTTCAACGGAACTATCATCAGGCTGCTGTTCACCGGGCTTTTCGTCATTTGTTTCCTCTTTTTGAGGCTGTTCTTCATAGTCTTCCTTTACAGGTTCTTTTTCAGGTGCTTCTTCAGTAGCGCTAAGTGTGAACATGTAGATGTCATAGTTTCCGTTACGGGAATCTGTAAATACGATATTATTTCCATACATGTCATCTGCCCACTGTCCGAATTCGTCCTCAGTCACCTGCATTTCTTCCGAAGTTGAGATATTGTACATGTAAACATCCGGATTAAGCAAATCTTCTCCATTACGATAATCAGTCCAGATGATTCTATCTTCATAAATTGAAGGAAGCCACTGTTCAGACTCGTTATCTGTTATCTGGACCTCTGTAGAATTCATAAAGTCGTACATGTAGACATCAGAATTTTCATTGCGTCTATCTTCCCACACAAGCCTTTCCCCGAAAATATCAGGTCTGGAGTCAGCAGATACATTTGTTACAAGCTGGGTCTCTTCTGATGTGGAAAGATCATACATGTAAATGTCTCCTTCTACAAGTTGATGGGAAGCCAGAGTTTCTCCATTGCGTCCGTCTATCCACAGGACTTTCTCATCATAGATGGCAGGGAAAGTTTTCCAGGACCCGACTGTGGTTAACCTGGTTCCTCTTGAAGTGGAGAGGTTGTACATGTAGATATCCCAGTTTCCTTCAGGCCAAAGGTCCACATCCAGACTTCCACCTCCATTGCGGCCGTCAAGCCAGATCAATCTATCTTCATAAAGAGCAGGAGCGTACTGATCTGATGTATTTAAAGTAACTTGTGTCTCTCTAGAGCTGGTAAGATTATACACATAAATGTCCCAGTTTCCATTACGGAAATCTTCCCAGGCTATTAAGTCTCCGTAGATAACAGGAGAATATTTCAAAGATGCATTATTGGTAATCTTGATCTCTTCACCTGAAGAAATATTATATGCATAGATTTCAGTATTTTCGGAAGTATTTCCATCCCGGGAATCCACCCATACAATCATATCTCCGTATGTAGCAGAATCTCTCTGATCTGTTTCATCAGCAGTGATCTGGATCTCTTCGCCTTCTGCAAGCTGCATAGCCGCATTTCCTACACTTATTAAAAATAATGAAATAAAAAGACTGATCATTAGAAGATATTTAGTTTTCATAACATTCCCCCTAATGTAAAATGCCTGGAGCTTATGTTTTCAGGCACTTTAATATTAATTCTAGTATATATCAAAGAATATGAAATATATGTAAGAAATTAAGAAATTGTTTTAAATAAAGCAAGTAAATGTTCCAAATTGTATATCTACAGCCGAAGTTAGCTGCCTTGTTAAGTCGAATTCAGAAGCAAATTTTTGCTGATATAAAATATATATTTGTATGAATGATAGAAATAATTCGGAAAGCTTAAAATTTGAATAATTAAAATTAAAAAATCACTTTTAGATTGTTTCTAATAATGATAAAAAAAGAAAAATATAGTTAAAGAAACTGAAATAAACTCAGTAAAAATAAAATAAAATTAAGTAAAATTAAGTAAAATTAAAGAAAATAAACGGAAATAACAAAAAAGAAATAAAGAAATAAGTAAATACTGTTTTCATTAGTAATATAAACTAGTCAAAAAATCGATTAGTCAAAAAATTCGCTTTGATCAGGGAAGGAGAAATGAGCCTGCACTATAAGCCATTTATTTTCTCGTTTTTCCAGAACTTTTGTAATTCTTAGAGGGAAGTTTTGGTTTTTCCCATCGAGTTTTACATTTAAAACAGCATCTATTGCTGTCCACGCTACATTTCCGGCTGATGAAATCAATGTCCAGTTATACTTAAGGGCCGGATTTTCTATCTGGGACCAATCCTTTTTAAACTGAGCTCGGATTTCTTTGGATCCAACACACTTTTCGTTTGCGCCTGTACCATACATAACAACGTCGGCATCCGAAGCGATAATTGACATAGCCTTTTCCAGATCCTGTTTTTCATAACTTTCAACAAATTCATCCAGAACAGCTTTTATCTCTCTTTCTGTAGCAATATCGGATTTCATTATATCCCCTAAAAAATTAAACTAATAAATTTCAGAACAGAAATTAACTGTTAAAGAATTTAAGTTTTTTCACTTATACAGATTTTTTAAATTTGATTATATGAAAAATAAGGATGATAACAAGATAAAGATAATAATAAATTATAGAACGTATTTACAAAGTCTATTTAATAAAGATATTCCGAGTGTAACTAATACCCATTTTTATATACAGAGATATCTTTATACCTTCTAGAAGTCGTCGGGATTTATTTCTTACAATATTTATATAATAACCAGTAACTGCCAGTCACACCTTAAAAACTAAGAGAGGAAATTAGCGCAAAAACAAAAGGAAATACAAGCCGAAGAACTTAAAACTAAGAGGAAAACTAAGAGAGCTAGAATTGGAAGAAAATTAAGCGCGAATCCATGTAATTTGAAAGAGATAATATAATTAAAACCAGGAAGGATCCAATAAAGAAAAAAGAAAAGGCAAGGAATTAGCGGTTTGTGAGAGAGTAAGAAGATATTGAAAAATTAAGAATTTAGAGACTAAATAAAGGCTTAAATAATTACTAAAAATAATAAAAGGAAATAAAAAGAAATAAAATTTAAGGCGCTTCCTGCTTAGATTCGGGTGAAAATATGGAAAAATACGATTATATTGAACTTGGGCTTAAAGCCGGGCTTGAAATTCACCAGCAGCTTGACTCGAAAGAAAAACTTTTCTGCGGGTGTCCGACTCTGATCAGGGATATCGGGGATTCGGATTTTGAATTTTTCAGGTATCTCAGGGCTACGGAAAGTGAGATGGGCGAAAAGGATAGAGCTGCTGTTGAGCAGACAAAAATCCGGAGAAAATATATTTACAAGGCTTATGACACAACCTGCCTTATTGAAAATGATGAGGAGCCTCCAAAAGAACTCAATAAGGAAGCTCTCGACATCTCTCTTGGGGTTGCAAAGCTTTTCCATATGAAACCTGTAGACCAGATGCATGTAATGCGGAAAATCGTAGTGGACGGGTCAAATACAAGCGGTTTTCAGAGAACGGCTTTTCTTGCAAGTGACGGATATATTGAGACTTCGGAAGGCCGGTGCGGAATTGACAGTCTTTGCGTTGAAGAGGAAGCTGCCCAGAAAATCGAGACTATCGGGGATTCGATTATTTATTCCCTGGATAGGCTCGGGATCCCGCTTGTAGAAATTGCTACTGCGCCCGATATAAAGACTCCCAGGCATGCCAGGGTGGTTGCAGAACAGATAGGCATGATTCTGCGATCAACAGGAAAGGTGAAAAGAGGGCTTGGCACAATCAGGCAGGATGTGAATATCTCGATTGCGCAGGGCGCGCGCGTAGAAATAAAAGGGGTACAGGCGCTTGACCTTATAGAAGACATTGTTCGCAGAGAGGTTGAAAGACAGCTTAATCTTCTTTTTATAAGGCAGGAACTTATGGAAAGGAAAGCCTTTGTCTGTGAGGAAATCTACGATGTCACTGGCCTCTTTGTAGACACAAAGTCAAAAGTCCTGCAAAAAGGGGTAAAGAAAGGCACAATCCTTGCTGCCCTTCTGCGAAAATTTGGAGGGCTTGTAGGAAGAGAAGTCCAGCCCGGGAGAAGACTTGGAACTGAATTTTCAGACAGGGCAAAAACTGCTGGAGTCGGAGGGATTTTCCATACGGATGAACTCCCCAATTACGGAATAACCGAAAAAGAGGTTAAGGAGGTTAGGGATGCAATAGGGGCACATGATGAAGATGCTGTAATAATGGTCTCAGACGAGCCTGAGAAAGCCAGGCTTGCAATAGAAGCTGTAATTACAAGAGCAAAGGAAGTTATTAAAGGAATTCCTGAAGAAACGAGAAAAGCTCTTCCTGATGGAAATACTTCTTATATGCGGCCTCTGCCGGGCGCTGCCCGTATGTATCCTGAAACCGATGTGCCACAAATAGAAATTTCTCAAGAACACTTTGATTTGATTGAAACCCCTGAACTCCTGACAGATAGGGCAAAACGTTTTGTTTCGGAAAACGGCCTTAATAAAGAACTTGCAGAAAAGGTAGCATATTCAAAATATCTGCCTCTCTTTGAAGATTTGCTTGAAACTTATACAGCCGATGAAAATGTAAACTCAACCTTGATTGCGAGAACTTTAGTAGGAATTGTGCCTGAAATCAGGAGAAACGGAGCCGAGACAGATAATCTTACGGATGAACATTTCAAAGGCCTTTTTGCAGCTATTTCAAACCAGGAAATCGCAAAAGAAGCTATTCAGGAGCTTTTAACTGCTCTTACAAAAGAGCCGGAAATAACAGTACAGCACGCGATCTCAAAACTTGGACTCAGTGCCTTTGATCCTGAGGAAGTTGAAAAGTTTATCAAGAAAGTTGTTGCAGAAAAAGGAAACTTTATTAAAGAAAAAGGCCCTGCAGCCCTGGGTCCCCTTATGGGAATAGTAATGAAAGAATACAGAGGCACAGTGGACGGAAAAATTTTGAGTCAAATGCTTAAAAAGGAGCTTGACAGTTTTATAAATCAGGAGTAATTCTCTTTTTGTGAATTATCTGTTTTATAACTCTTTTTTATTTTTTTTGTTTTTGTATTAATTACTATTATTAATAATAAAATTAGCATCTGTATTGTTTAGAAATTCTGGATGTACTTATTCTCACCAATTTTATTTTAATCTCATTTTTTATTTTAATTTCATTTCATTTTATTAACTCATTTTTCTGTTATTTTGCAGCACCATTTACATTTGATTTTACTTTTATCTCATTTGATTTTTGTTTTATTTCTATTTTTGTTTATCTCTATTTTTTAATATTACTGTCTTTATTATTTCTAAATATTCTACTTCTAGTGCTTCGATTCCAAAGTCGATTCCTTATTTCCCAGAAAAATCCGTGATCTCCGGATCTACTCAAAAGTCAAGTTTTATGAATCTTTTTCGGAATCGTAGTACTAGTTTGAGAATTGTTTTTTTGAAAAAAATAATCGTTAAAAGTAATATATAGATATTATATAAAAATAAACAAACAAAGAATGAAGTGTATTTTGTATTATTTTATTAAGTTATAAAATCGTTAAATATCAATCATTTATAATCTTTACCATTTAGAATTTTATAGATGAAAAATTTTAAACTTTGAATTATAAATATATTTTTAAAAATGTTTGTCCCCAAATATGATACTTAAGTTTTTGAAAAGATTTAATATACCCTAAGAAATATATCTTATAAAACATCCCCCAAGTATTTTAAAATGTCCTATAATAATATCAGGTTCGTTTAGATATCTGAAGATATAGAAAATTAACTTTGTTAATTTTAAGAGAAATTATTTCCTAAAGGTTATTAAAATTCCCGCAAGGTTATTAAAAAAATGGCCTTAAGGAGGAAAATCCCTTGAAAGTATTGCTTGTAGACGATGACCCCCTATTTTTAGAGTTATCAAAGACATTTTTGGAAGTTTTCCATGATATCGTTTCAGATACCGTGGATTCTGCAGGAGGAGCCCTCCAGCTCCTGGAGAAAGAATCATATGATGTTGTGGTTTCAGATTATGATATGCCTTTAATGAATGGCATAACACTTTTGAAGACTATCCGCGATAAAAGAATTGACATTCCCTTTATTCTGTTTACCGGTGTAGGCAAAGAGGATATTATGAAATTGGCAATAGAAAACGGAGCAAATTCGTTTATTCAAAAGAGAGGAGACCCAAAAGCACAATATTCGGAACTATCTAAACATATTTCGCAGATTGTAGGTAAACCTGCAGGCTATTAGCCAAAAAATAAGTTAAAAGAACAGAATATAAGAAGCTCTTAGAACCTAAACCTGTTAAATTAGAAAAACAATCCAGCATTCCCGAAAAACTATCATTTTGTCTTTTCCGAAAAAATCCAATCCGAACCCTTTTTAAACCCTAAAATAAAATTTCCAGTCAGTTTCTTATTCTGAATAGCTGCTGAGTTCTTACCAGCATTATATACTAACTAATTCTAACATAATTTAATTCTAATATAACTTAATTCTAACATAATTAGGATTTTAATTAGACTTAGATCTTTTAAACTCTTTTATGAATATTTTAATTTCCCATCAGGCTTTTTCAAAATATATAACAAACCTCAAAAACTCATTTGAAATATATTTTAAATTAGCAGCTTTAAAAAAGCCTGAAAACCAGAATTAGAAATAAGCAGTGAATCCAGACTTCTTCTCTGCCAATTGTTTTTAATTTTCTTACCTCAGTTTCGTTTTTGTATCTGATTTTAGTTTCAGAGCAAATTCGGGTTTATGTGTAATTTGAGTGTCATATCAATTTTTGCTTATACACATTCTGGTTTTATAAAAGCTGTATTATAAAACTTACAATAAGGACTTTAGAAATTTTAGAAGTATAAGATTTCAATCTGAAAAATTTCTGCAATATATGGAATATATTTAAGTCCTAGTATATTCATGCATTTAAAGGGGTCTTATGGTTCAGGAATATAAACTTTTTATAGACGGCGAATTCAGAGATTCGTCAACTGAGGAGGTTTTTGAGGATACTAATCCTGCTACTCTTGAAAGCCTGGCAAGAATACAGATTGCTGGAAACGATGATCTGGAAAAGGCAGTAGACGCTGCTGAAGCAGGGTTCAAAATCTGGAGAGATGTTCCAGCTCCAAAGAGGGCTGAAATTCTTTTCAGAGCTGCCCGGATCTTAGAAGACAGAAAAGAAGAGCTTGCTGTGCTTATGACAAAGGAAATGGGGAAAATCTTACTTGAAACCAGAGGGGATGTCCAGGAAGCAATAGATATTACCTATTATGCTGCAGGTGAAGGCAGGCGCATGTTTGGGGAAACAACCACTTCCGAGCTTAAAGGAAAATTCTGTATGACAGTATTGAGGCCGCTGGGGGTTGTGGGAATGATAACGCCCTGGAATTTTCCTATTGCGATCCCAAGCTGGAAGCTTATGCCATCTCTTGTAGCAGGAAACTCGATTATTTTTAAGCCTGCAAGTGATACACCTTTACTCGCTTTCAAGCTTGTAGAAATCCTTACAGAAGCAGGTCTTCCTCCCGGAGTAATTAACGTTTTGCCTGGCCCGGGAGGGACTATAGGACAGGCTATTGTTCAGCATCCGCGAATCAGAGCAATTTCGTTTACAGGCAGTCTTGATACTGGAAAATGGATAATGGGAGAATGCGCAAAAAATATGAAAAGGGTCTCTCTTGAGCTTGGAGGGAAAAATCCGGTTATAACTATGGATGATGCGGACCTGGAACTGGCGCTTGAAGGGGTACTCTGGGGAGCTTTCGGGACTACAGGCCAGCGCTGCACGGCTACAAGCAGATTGATTCTACATGATAAAATAAAGGACGAATTTCTGGAAAGGTTGCTTGCGAAAACCAGGATCTTTAGAGTAGGGGATGGGCTTCTGCCAGAGACAGACATGGGGCCTTTGATCAACAAATCCCAACTTGAAAGAGTTGAAAAGTATGTAAAGATTGGAAAAGAAGAGGGAGCAACTCTTCTTTTGGGAGGAAATAGAATAGATTCAGACCTGCCTGGTTATTTCTTTGAGCCTACAATATTTACAGATGTCAGGCCTGAAATGAGGATTGCACAGGAGGAAATTTTCGGACCCGTGCTCAGTGTTTTTACAATCTCAAGCTTTGAAGAGGCTATAGAGCTTGTGAATAATACAAAATATGGGCTTTCTTCTGCAATTTACACGAGAAATCTTGAAAATGCTTATAAGGCAATTGAGAAAATTGAAGCTGGAATTACATATGTCAATGCTCCGACTATAGGAGCTGAGGTCCACCTTCCTTTTGGAGGAGTAAAAGGCACAGGTAATGGATTCCGAGAAGCTGGAACCGAAGCAATAAAGGAATTTACCGAAGTAAAGGCTGTGTACGTCGATTATAGCGGCAAGCTGCAAAGAGCCCAGATAGATTCAGAATAAGGCCAGATATGCAGGTTTGGATCCAGCAAAATGATTTCAAAATAATTTCGTAAGAAATTATCGAGATACTCATGACCGGGTTTAATTTTGTGCAAAAACTCAGGATAAAATTCGACTTAAATCAACTTAATAAAAAGTGTCGTTAAATTGAGCATGGGGGAATCTTCTCTGTATAAAAAGGGGTCGGAGGACTTTGAAAAGGAAAGACTAATAGGAGAGAGTTTAAGAGAAAATAAAAGGTCAAAAGCAGATGAAAAGTTAGAAGCAAATGAGCAGTTACATAAAAATGAACAGCCGGCACAAAATAATGGTTCAAAAAGAAGTCATGAATTTAATGGAAAAAAAGACATAAATGAAAATGAACTCTTTAAAACTCCCTCTTCTAAAAATCTTGATTTTTTAAAGCAAGAAGCGGAATTATTTGATCATATTGGTCCAAGAGCCAGAGAAATTATCGAACAGGACTGCAGTGCTGTTTCTGCATGCATTGCCCGGCCATATCCGTTAGTTGCAGACACTGCAAAAGGATCTATAATTACAGATGTGGACGGAAGAGAGTATATTGATTTTGTTGCAGGAATTGCTGTCATGAATGCAGGCTATTCCAACCCGTATGTTCAGGCTGCTGTCTCTTCCCAGCTTGAAAAAATGATACACTGTGCATATGGAGATTTTTTTGCAGAACTGCCTGTAAATCTTGCAAAGAAATTGACAGAACTTTCAGGTTATTCAAAGGTTTTTTACTGTAATAGTGGCACCGAAGCTGTTGAGGCTGCAATAAAACTTGCCTGCTGGAAAACAAAACGTCAGGGCTTAGTTTCCTTTTATAACTCATTTCACGGCCGTACTCTGGGTTCCCTTTCCCTGACCTGCTCAAAAATAAGACAGAAAGAACATTTTCCAGCCCTGCCGGCTGCCCATCTGCATTATGCATACTGCTATCGCTGTCCTTTAAAATTCGAATATCCATCCTGCGGAATCGAATGTGCAAAAGAACTTGAAAACCTGATTTTCAGGCGTGTACTGAGCCCTGAAGATACAGCTGCAGTTTTCATTGAACCTGTCCAGGGAGAGGGGGGTTATATTGTTCCTCCTGCGGAATTCCATAAAGAAATAAGCCGGATCTGTGCGGATAATGATGTGCTGCTTGCAGCCGATGAAGTTCAGGCCGGCTGTTTCAGGACAGGGCCTTTCCTTGCCATGAAGAATTCTGGAGTCCGAGCCGATATCACCTGCCTTGCAAAAGCCCTTGGGGCAGGTCTTCCAATGGGGGCGATGCTTGCAGATAGTAAACTTATGGACTGGCCTGCGGGGGTTCATTCGAATACTTTTGGAGGGAATCTTCTGGCTTCAGCAGCTTCTCTTGCCTCCCTTGAATTTCTCGAACAGAAAAAGATAGAAAATCGGGTGAAAGAACTGGGATCTTCAATCCTTAGCCGCCTTAAAGAACTTCAGCAGAGTTTTCCATTCATGGGAGATGTCCGGGGCCTGGGTCTGATGATAGGTGTGGAAATTGTGAAACCCGATCAATCCGTAAATCCTTTACTCAGAGATAAAATTATAAGGGGAGCCTTTAAAGAAAAAATTCTGCTTCTGCCCTGCGGAGATTCGGTGATTCGCTTCTCTCCCCCTCTCATAATTACAGATGAAGAAGTAGAAAACGGGCTCGAGAAATTTGAAAGTGCCCTGGAAAAAGCCCGCTTATAAAGATAAATACAAGGGTAAAAGCAAAGAAAGTAAAAAATAAAAATTAAAATAAGAAAGGGATAAAAATGGATTAAAAAAATTAAAGGAAAAAATAAAGGGAAAGGTAAAAAGGATTAATGAAAAAACAAACATATCAAAGAGAAAATTAAAAAAATTAAAGAAAAATAAACAAAGCTAAAGAAAACAGTAAAAAAATAAAGATAAACTAAATTGTAAATAAATCTTAAATTCAAGTTATATAAAACATTATTTAAATTAAGAAAATATTTCAAAATTAAATAAAAAAATTTTCTTTTTAATCAACTTCTAAGAAACATTATTATTCATCTCTTAATTCTTATTTTCTTTCTATTTTTTTCTAAATACCATTCAAGACTCAAATCTGGACAAATTAATAATATTATAAAAGATGGATGATAAAACTCTATGATTTTATCAGTTAAATCAGGAAGAGTTTAAGTAACAAATTTATTCGTTAAGTTGCAGTACTTACAAAAGTTTTTAAGCTTTAATCTCTATTTATTAGTATGGCTTATAAGGACAACGAAGAAGTTGAATATCAAAGCTCAGCTTTAATTGTTTTTATAATTATCATTGCAATAGCAGTAAGCTTTCTGGGAATAATGATATCTTTTGAATGATTATCTTCGGGAAAATTATATTCTTTTTATGGGGCAACATAATTTTTATAATATCTATAGAGTGTAGAAACACTGGAAACGTTGATTAACTGCAACCGGGATTTTTCAGAAATAAATTGTATACGGATTTATTACCTCAAAAAAATATTATTTGTAATAAAGGTATCAATTAGGGCTATAATTCCTCCGGAGTTTTCAGAGATTTCTTTTATAGCGCCTGGAAAAAAGATGCAATTCAGGGATAAAATTAGATAAAATAAATAATAAGATTAGAAAAATCAAAATTAATTAGATAAGATCAAAAATTAATTAGATAAAATAAAAAATTAATTGATAGGAGGATCAGGTTCCCCTGATTAACTACTTTTTTTGCAAGCTTTATTCTATTATGAATTGTCTTGGAACTTTTCTTTTCCTTCTTGATTTCCTTCTTCCCACCTGAAGGTTATAAATCTGCTTTCAAGAGGAGCAATCGGAAGATCAGAATTAATAGTTAAACCGCATAGTCCTGAGCCCCTAAGCGTTCTTCCTGCAAGGTCAGGTTTTGTTTCTAGCCCTTTTCCAACGGGAGTTTGCAGCCTTCGGGATACAACATTCGAAAAACCTGAAGATGAAAGCCCGTTACAGGATTCCGAAACAAGCCTTGGAAGAGTTTCTGGACTTAGCCGTAAATGTCCGGAAGGAGAAAGTCTGAGGTCTCTGTCCTGAGAGAGCCTTTTATTAAAGCCAGGAAGAACTTCATTTAACTGATCAAGCGCAGGTGCTGAAAATGCAGTTGATTCATAAGTAGGACTAAGTTTTCTTGCAAATATCTTCTCAGAGTTTTTCCCGGAATTTTCATGGGCTTTCTTAACTGCAGACTGAGAAGGTAAAATAGAATCCTCGGATTTGCTGCTATTCATAGCTCTAGGATTGTCGCAAAGGTATATCAATTATACGAAGGCTTCCTAGCTCTTTTTATTTCTAGATTAAGTTATCCGATTTTGGAGTTTTGATTTTGGTTTTTCAGTCTTACCAATATTTAGTCTTACCAATAAAAAAAATAAATTCGTCAATTGCAGGCTATCCAGTTATTTTTATTTTTAAGTAGTTTTTTGAGTAACTCTTTTAGTAGCTTTTTAATCTATCAGGACTTCTGTAATGAATTTTTAACTTTTAATTCTAACAATAATTTTTGCAATTATTGATTGATCTTAGCCTCACAAAGTTGTTTTCCCTTTTTTGCAACTTCATTTCCGGGACTGAGTTTCAGGGCTCGCACATAGCATTTGAAGGCTTCTTCATACTCTTTAACCTCATAGAGCAGGTTACCTCCATCCAGAAGAGAGGCAAGATGGTCGGGCTCTGTTTCCAGAGCCATTTTAAAAGCGCTGAGAGCTTTTTGTTTTTCTTCAAGCTTTAAAAAAACCCTTGCTTTCCAGTACCAGGTCTCAGTATTATCAGGTCTCATTATAGGGGCCTTGTTTCTGGAAAAAAAGCTGAACCTTGGAATTTTACAGGCCCAGTCAGAAGCTTTTTTGGGTTCAAAGGCAAGGGCTTTATCAAAGATTTCCAGAGCTTTTTCAAAAAGTCCCATTTTAAAGTACACAACACCCTTGTTTGTTAAAATTTTAGAGGAATCAGGCTCAAAAGAGAGAGCTTTTTCAAAGGCTTCCAGAGCCTCTTCATTTCGATCCAGAGCTGAAAGCACAAAACCCTTATTAGACCATTCAGTGGGGTTTTCCGGCCTTACTTCAATTGCAGAATCAACAATTTGCAGGGCCTCTTCATATCTTCCAAGTTTAAAAAGGGACATTCCGCAGCAGGATTTAGCTTCCTGCTCTTTTTCAAAGAATTCTTTTCCCAGGCTTTCATTTCCTTTTTCAAAAAACTTGTCTGCCATTTCTTTCCAGATTTCGGCTGCCTTCCCGTATTCAGAAAGGGCTTCTTCAAAGTTTCCCATTTGAAAGGATATCCTGGCTTTTTTGTAATTTTCCTCAGCTGCTCTGTCAAGTTCTTTAGATGTATTTGCCATTTTTCCTATTTCCACAATTTTTTTCTGTTTTTTTAATGAGCTTTTATTTTCTCTTTTTTGTTCAATCTGTTCTGCTGTTATTCTCTAAGATATATACAAATTAGATTCTATATGTTAATTATATAATTCATAATATTATTTTTTATATAATTCTTTATATAATTCTTTATATAATAGATTAAATGCCCTTGTCAAAAATGTTTATTTTTAGAGTTTTCTTTCGTGTTTTAAATAATGATGAAAATAATGAGAATAATGAAAATAATAATAATAATAATAATGATAATAAATGACCGATATTAATAGAGAATATTGCTAACGTTCCATTTAGAAGAATTTCAACATTAATTAAAGAACCTGAATCTATAAACAAATTCAGTCCTGTATAATTTTTACTAATTTTAGGATTTCCAGAAATTCTTCTAGAGATTTCCCTTATCCGCTTGTGATATTATAATTTACATTGGAAATATTTAGTCGCGCGCAAAAAATTAAATATTTATATGCAATAACGGAAATGAATTACCTTTTGCAAAAATAGACTTTGCAGAAATTTTTTTATAAAATATTCTTTTTAGGGACACTGAAATCATACTTGGGAGGCGCACCAATAGGTAAATAGAATTTAATTGATACTTTTATATATTAAAAGACTCAAGAGATAGCATTAACTCAGAGAATAGGAAAAGTCATCGTAACACTTATACATGTCTTGTGACATTTACTCGCAGGTTC
>JBNAKO010000013.1:0-29489 GCA_049706495.1 Methanosarcina sp.
TCTTCCTGTAAAATTCCTGCTCTGAGGCAATTTGGGACTCGACAGTAAAGACCTCAAGCGAATCCATTTTTTCCTCACTCCTCCACATAACCGGAAGCAAGCAACGCTGCTCCTACTGCACCTATGAGATGAGAGTTTTCAGGCACAAGCACTTTAATCTTGAGAAGCCTTTCCAGAGCTTTTGGAACTCCTTCAATCAGGGAAGACCCACCTACAAGAATAAGCGGCTCTTTTACATCTACTTCCTGCAACTGCTGTTCATAGATCTGTTCTACCACACTATAACAGGCAGCTGCTGCTACATCCTCAGGAGTTGCGCCTTTGGCAAGCGAGTTTACAAGAGATTGGATTCCAAAAACAATACAGTAACTGTTCATGGATACATTTTCATGCATGCCTTTAACTGCAAGGGCTCCAAGCTCGGTGATGTCTACGCCCAGCCTTTTTGAGATCATTTCAAAGAAACGTCCTGAAGCTCCGGCACAAATCCCACCCATAGTAAACATTCCAGGAATCCCATCTTCAACTGAAATTGCCTTATTGTCCATGCCACCTATGTCAATGACAGTTGCCGGGCCTTTTTGTTTGTTTGCAAGGTAGACTGCTCCCTTTGAGTTAACAGTAATTTCTTCCTGAATAAGCTGGGCTTTGAAATGGTTTCCTATAAGGAACCTCCCATACCCTGTTGTACCCATAGCCTGGATTTCTTCTCTTGAAACCTCTGCTTCCTTTAAGGCATTAGAATAAGCTTCTTCTGCACTCTCAAGGACTTTTGTTGTAGGCACCCAACCTTTACCTATTATTTTGTTATCTCTCATTATCACAGCTTTTGTAGTCGTTGATCCTGAATCAATTCCTGCGGTCAGGCCGGTCTGGACTTCTCGTGTAAGAAGGTGTCTTCGCCTTACAATTGTTGTAAGAGCTTCCAGACGGGTAAGAAGCGTACCTGCAGTTGTACTTTCTGTAAATGAATAGCTGATTACAGGGATACTGGAATGCCTGTGGATATACCTTCTAACCTCGTTTCGCACGATAGCCCCTTCAGCGCAGCGGAAACAGGTAGTAATAAAAACTCCATCTACACTTGTTGTGCCTTCAACAATAGCCTTTGCCCGGGCCATCATAAGTCTCAGGTCTCCGCTTGCAACCTCAAGCCCAAACTCTCTCCCTATGGTATCTATGGATGCAACGTCAATTTCAGGAAAAACGAATTTTGCATTTACTTTAGCTGCAGCTTCTTCAAACTCAGGCTGAACCCCTGCGTATTCAGAACCACACGACACCAGGGCAATCTTGACAACTCCCGATTCTTCAACACTCATTTTTTGTCCCCCTCTTCTGTCACTTCTTCGCTTGTTTCTTTCTCTTCTTCAGGGTTTTCTTTAGGTAATGATTCCAGAAATGTTGAGATTTGATTAACAAAATCATGGGCTTCTTCGTCAGATTCCGGGTACTTTACCTCGAGTACGGGAACTCCTTTTGAGCGGATCAGATATTTCATCAGTTCATTTGTCCGGTTACATCCCACGCAGCCAAAATTGGTAGGCGGATTTTCAACTATAATTGCAGCTTGCGTCTCTTCTATAAGAGGACCTACAAGGGCCATCCTTCCTCTAACTCCGGCTGGAACTTCAATAGCAGCATATTTAAGCCCTATTTTGGGATCTTCAGGAGTAATATTTACAGGAGGAGAATCCAGGCTGATATTTGTAACTTTTTCTCGAATCTGGCTCATCATTGTAAGGGGCTTATGCCCGAAACGTTCTACCAGGTCAGCCAGAATTAGACTGTTTATTGGATAAATGAAAACCTTTGCCAAAAACTCACCTCGCAAGCTCTTCTTGAATAACTTTCTCTAAATCGGAAACTTTCAGCTTGCTTTTCTCTTTGGGTTTTTCTTTTGCGGACTTTTTTGTATCCAGCTCATCAAGCGCAGCCCCAATAGCAGGAAGCAATTTCACTTCTTCTCTCAAAAAATGGAATCCGGGTCGCGGCCCTCCACCCCTACTTGCTCGACAGCGTCTTTTATCTCCCGCAGGAAAACCTCTGTCTTTTACAAAAATATGGTTTTTATCCAGTTGCCGGATCTTTTCAACAACTGTTTCTACATCCTCTTTTGCTCCTGTTACAATAAGCCCAAAACAGGTTTCTTTTACAGTCACAGGAAATTCTGATTCATAAATTTTCATGGCTGCATCTGAAGGCAGTACTTCATCCGAACTGATTACAATATATTTTGTAACTTCATCTTTTTTTGTGTCAGTCATCTTTCGTCTCTCCTTAGCCTCGGGAGACTTCACCTGCGATAAATTGATTATTAGAAATATGAGCCGCTCAAATATCTGGCTCATATTAAATTATGTTAAGTTATATAAAATTATACAAGGCAAATCATATTTTTCTCTTTTTTAATAAAGTTTTATTTTGAAGTCTCTAGTAAACAATAAAATTACGATTAGCCATTATTTTTCTTTTTAATATTGCCAAATTATTTTATTATTTTATTTATAAATTATTTTTATTATTTCAGGTTATTCTGGTTCTTTATTTTAAATTTATACTTTTATTTTACTTGCGTGAAATTTCTGTTAAATAGATGACGTCCCCCTCTTTAATTCCAACAAGTTTTTGGGGCTCAACGATTCGCCCGATAATATTGGTTGAAGAAAATTTCTCCCCTGTTGGACCAAAGAGGTCATCATCTTCGAGTTTTACTCCTATAGTCCCCATTCTTTTTGCTGCCTGATTTGTAATACCTATCTCTCCCCCGAATACTTTTTTTGTAGGGGGATTCTCAGGAAGAATCTCTTTATATTTTACAACCTCTTTTTCTGTTTTGAAAAGATAGGTATCTTCGTATACCATGTAAACAGGCAGTCTTCCTACGGTTTTCGTCTTGAGATCAAGCGCATGACGGAAAAAATCTACGGATTTTGGAGCTTTTTCAGGATAAAGCTCGATTTCAATAAGTTTTGCTCTGGATACTCCGTATGCAGTCACTCTCGCTTCCCCAAGAATTTCGAGAGTAGTTGGCGGATCTTGCCTGACAATTACAGCATCTTGCCCTGTATATCCGTCTTTTACAAGTTCAACGCCTATAGAAGAAAGTACAGATTCCACTTCTTCAAAAGTATGTCCTAAAAGGACCATCTGAGGAGGAAGATTTTCCACTGATAAATTTTGCCCTACTTCTGCAAGCTTGATAAGTTCAATACCCTTTGTTACTTTTCCAACTATAGTATGTACAAGGCTTGAAGGTCTTTCCTCCTTTGAGATGTAGATTCTCCCTGTCCCATGCCCTACAGTCCGGATCCAGATAGCTCCCTCACTTCTTTGCGCAAAATTTTCATAGGGAACAGTTTCTCCAATAAGAGTATCATCAGAGATAAAGGAACTGGAAGTCACGTCCACATTAAACGTGCCTTCACGTGTAAGAGCATAGAATTGTTCTGCTCCTTTAGGAGCGTTTCTTGAAAGTTCTACTTCAAAATAAGTGAATATGCTATATCCGGTTTGAAGAGGAAAAGAAAGATCAGTTGTACACTCCTTTTCAGAAAGTTGTTCCCACTCTACAACAGGTTCTATCTTCAGGATCTCGTCTTCTCTTGAAAGTTTCGAAAGGATATTCCTTCCTGTTATAACTTCTGCAAAGACTCCATCTTCAGGCTGCCCGTACTCTGCAGTATGTCTTTTTCTTGAAAAAATCAGGTGAGTATTGTGAGGATCAAATCCTCCTGCTCCAAAAAGAACATCAAACGCTTCAAAAGTTTTTGTTTCGTGCGAAGGCTTAATCTCAGCCTCAAAAGGCCCGAAAGCCAGAGCATCTGAACTTAACCAGTGGACGGTTTTCCCCTCGTACTCCTTAAAGTGTTCAGCCCATAATTTTCCTGAGGGGGATTGAGGATTTTTAATTTCTATCCTAAGTTCCCCTTTAGGAGTATTGATAGCGTATTCAGTGATGATTTCTGTTCTTTTCTCAGCGGTTTCTTTCAGAATTCCAACTGCTGCTCCAGAAATATAGGGAGCTCCCGAAACTTTAAGAGCATCCTCAAGGGTAGAGCCTGAAGGCAAAGTATATTTCTGCCCATTCACCTCTACGCTAATATCATTACTCGTGATCGGCACCTCATTTCAGTATTTTCCATACTAAGAGGTGGGAGCATATTTATATTTCTTCTGCAGCTTTAAGCCTTTCTTCTTCTGTAAGTTGAGAGAGCACATTCTTCGGTTTACCAATGTCTACTATCTTTCCGTCGCGCATAAGGACAACCCGGTCACAGATTTCATTAACAAAATCCATATCGTGGGAGACTATTACAAAGGTTTCTCCTACTTCTTCTCTTGCTTTAAGAATGGAGTTAGTTACTGAAATCTTTGTAATGGGGTCCATTGTGCCTGTTGGCTCATCCATGATAACTATTCTTGGTTCTTTAATAAGAACCTGTGCAAGGGCAATTCTGTGCCTCTCTCCTTCACTCAATTCATCAGTCATTTTGGTTAAAACAGCTTTTGCTTTATCCTCTTCAAAACCTGCAGCTTTGAGAGTCATTATGGCTTTTCTTACCCCAAGCTCGAAAGGTAAATCCAGACTGATAGATTCTGTCAAATTGTCTATTACGGAACTTTGAGTGTACAGGCCGTATTCCTGGTGCAGGAACCCCATGTATTTGGTAGCTCTTCCTTTATTCTCTACCCCATATTTTGTCATATCTATCCATTCATCTCCCACTCGAACTTCAACTTCTCCTGATGTGGGAGGTAAAATGCCCATGATGATTTTTGAGGTAGTGGTTTTCCCTGCGCCGCTTACTCCTACCAGCCCGAAAATTTCTCCTTCTTTTACATCAAAAGAGATGTCATCAACAGCCCTGACAACACCTCTATCAACGGAAATATAACGTTTTGAAAGGTTCCTTATCCGGATTATAGGCTCTCCAACCATAACATTTCTGTCTTGTTTTACTATAGAGGCACTTTGCATGAAGATTGCAGATACTTCTAATGGATTACCTTCCTGAATTACTTCTCCGTTTTCGAGCAGGATGGCTTTATCCGCCAGTTTTTCGATAACTTCAGGCCAGTGGGAAGTGAGGATCATACTCATATTGTAATTCTTAACTGCTTTAATCATGGCATCATGAACCAGCTTTGCAGTCATAGGGTCAAGGGTACCTGTTGGTTCGTCAGCTAATAAAAGTAAGGGATTTCTTACAAGCTGTCTTGCAAGTACCACTCTTTGTTTTTCTCCACCTGAGAGTTCTCTTGCAACATGCATCATGCGGTGACTGAGATTTACTTCTTCAAGCAGTTCAATTGCTTTTCTCATAGAGTCTTGCCCTTTATACCCGATTTCATTGAGGGAGTTTATGACATTTACAAGGACTCTTTCGTCTCCATAAAGGGCAAAAGTACGCTGAAGCATAATTGCAATGCGTTTAGTGATGTCTTTTCTTACAGGATCATAACGGGAAAGTTTTACAAAATCAGCCTCAAAAGCTTCAAGTTCCTCTCCGCAGACCGGACATTTCTGGCCGGTTTTGCTGGGCCGCTCAATATATCCGCACTTTTCGCAACGAGCCAGATGATATATTACTTCCCCGGAGATATTTTCAAAAGTTTCAGTGCCGCGTAAAACGTGCATAAGGATTGTCTTTCCGGATCCGCTTTTTCCTAAAACTCCTACAATTTCCCCTTCATTAATACTTAAATTCACATTTTTCAGTGCCTTAAGACCATCAAAATCTACGGTCAGATTTTTAACCTCAATAAATACTGGCATGAATTTTCCTCCGCAATTATGAGCTGCAAACAATTCCTGATAATTCTTTTCTAATGCGTGGATGAGTTTATGAGAACTAATTATTTTAAATAAGTTGTATCTGATGACAATAAATTTCACACATTTGAGCAACAACTAAATAAGAATAAACCTTAGATAAACATAACGCATTATTTTTTCACTGTTAACATCTAAATTCAGGATTAAATGGCTTTTTCCTTGTTTTCGGCAAGTTAGTATTGATAATATTTGTTATATTAATCAGTTTTTATTATAATGGTTAAATCTTATACGTTAATTAAAGCCCTTTTACCACATCTACAACTTTTATTATATCGTCAAGCACAATATCTGCCGCTTTTTTGAGCTCTTCAGGTCTTTCGTCTCCCTGTTGTATACTCATTATCCCTATGTCTGCGGCCCTGAGTGCTAGAATATCGTTAATTCCATCTCCTACCATAATTACTTTCTCATATCTGCTTTTTAGTTCAATCACTATTTTTTCTTTCATGAGAGGATCAGCAAAGGCAAATACCCTTTCCCTGGGAATATTTAATAATTCCGCAAGTTGTGCCAGTGCTGCCATCCTGTCTCCTGATGCTATGTACATATCCACCTGCAGAGAATAGAGCAATTGTATCGTTTGCAGGGTTTTACTAAAAACCCGTCCCCCAGTACTGAGTACATAAGGTATTCTTTTTGCCTCTGAGTCAACTATCAAACCTGCTGCAAGATAAATATTTTGAGGGCAGCGGGCTGCAACTGTGTGAAGCACATCATGTACGTCTCCCATAAGAATAGAAGCTCCTTTTATGACCTCACATGCAAGATCCGGGGTAAATTTCCCTTTTGAACAGCTTATCCCTATTGAGACTCTATATTCCTTTATGAACTCAAATAAAGACATATCTCTGTTTGAGCGCAGGATTATTTCTTTCTCGGTGTTAAGGGCTACAAGGCCGCAACCCTGCTTTTTTGAAACAATAGCAGTGCTTTCTATATTTTCGAGAATTTGCCCTGTACTGGATTCTTTTGCAACTCTATACATGTGTAAGAGAGTTCCAGCACTGTCAAAGACCACTGCAATTCTTTTGGACATACAAAGTGATAAGCCATAAAATAAAAAAATCTTTGTGAAAACTAACAGAAAAACCAAAAAAGAAATTTATAAAAATAACTCAATAATCTTAATCCAGCTATTCCTATCTTTCAACTATTCATATTATACTGAAACACTGGTTTAACTTCCCTGCTTAATTCCGGTATATGATAAATACTCTTATAATACCGGCGTCCCTGAAAGTAAAACCCCGGCAAAAAATCCGAGAATAACTCCTGAATTCAAAAATGGCAATCCTGCCTGGGGCTTTCCTTTCATTACAAGATAAGCTAGTGCCAGGTATCCTGCAAGAGTACCAATAATGGCCCCAACTACAGGGTAAGAAATTTCTCCACCGTTTTGCATGAAAACACTTGCTGAAACTACAAGAAGAGTGGGCATAACTGCATCCCCAAGCCCCATAAAAAAGGCTTCACGTTCTTCTCCTTCTCTAAAATTTTCTTTTAAGAAAGAATAATCCAGATGTTTTGGGATTACAAACAGGATAGGAAGTTTCAAGTCCATTATTCCTTCAGCCATTGCTACCATATGTTTTGTCTTATATACGGAGATTGCATCGTAAACTGCAAGAAGCAAGAGAAGAACTATGGTAGGAAGAACTGTAAGTGAGATCCCTATAAGAGCAGCAACACCGCCTGCAATACACACTCCTACTATATCGATTATGTACCATTCAGGGTACTTATACAGTAACGCTGTCATTCCTGCAGATAGTAGGAGCGAAGCTATTGCCTCAAAACCAGCTAATGCGGGAATAAGTGTGAAAAAGGCATAGAATACATAATAAAGCGTGCTTATTATAGCAAAATATATAACTAAACTGATTATCCACTTTATATTTTTCTTTATTGCAATGAGGACAAACAGCGTAAAACCCAGGATCATTACTATATAATAGATAGAATTAGTGACCTGAGTAGGGTCTTCAAAAGTTTGCATTCCGCTAACTTCCATAGGCTCGGATAAAAATAAAGCAAGAATTTGTACTATTAAAATTAATCCGGCCATGATAAATATAGGTAAATAATCTTTAATTGATCGTTCGCTTGAACTCAAGTGCTAAACTCCTTAATTCTTAAACTATGCCTTTTTATTCCTTTATATATTTACTGCTGGAATTCTTGCAATAATACATTTTTTCTCAGGTCGTGGTTTCAATCCTACAAATAATTCTTACACAATTCTTACAGACTTTTTTTCCTTATTCGGATTGGTGCAGAATAATCCCCTATTGAAGAATCAGTCCTGCAAAAGAGCGAACCCTTAGGGAGAGTTTTTACAGAGAGCCTGAAAAAATGGATTTTCTCTCAGAGTTCAATTTTTAGAAAAAGATTCGTACTTTTTTAAAATGTTTGATGACTCTTATAAGCATATTAGATTTGTATTTATACTATCCAGTAGATTAACATTTAAACTGAATAAACTATTTCAGACTTAGTCGGAAAAATAGAAAGGAATTAGAATGAAATCAATTCACAGAACAACAATTACGTCAGGTTTATGCCTTATACTTCTTTTTCTAATCCTGGGAACAGCAACTGCGGGTTGTATCAGTTCTGAAGCCCCGGCAACATACACCGGATTAAAGCAGGTACCACATAATATTACCGGCGTTTTTACAACCATCTCAGGTATAGCGTATGATTCTGCATCCGGCGAATTTGCCGCAAACAACCCTGGCATAGTCTACAATGTCATGCAGTATGACCGACTATTTACTACTACTCAAGAAGGCTCTGGCTCTCCTTTGTTTTTTACTATTGACGATAAATATGGTAGACATTTCTTCAGTCATAAAAAGAACTGGAATTCTACATTATTCCGGAGCGGTATCCTTGAATCAAACGACATTTTTTCAACAAAAATGATCTCCAGCTCGGCTGGAATCATCACTGTCCAAACTGCTCTTGCAGTTCGTAACGAGACAACAGTTCCAGGTGATATAACCGCGGTTCCTAATCTAACCGGGACATGGACAACTGGTCAGAACAGTATTTATCAGATCAACAGCCAAGAAGGAGATGTGTTTTCCGGGAAAATCACAGTACATGGGAAGACAACATTCACACCGTTTGCCGGATACATTGATAAAATTAATGATGACGGTACAGTAGAGCTTGTTATGCTCTGTGTGAAAGGCAATTTCATCCTTGGTAATGTCAACATGAGCACGCACAATATAACCGTTCCTTATGTTCTTTATGTTGATGGCAGAATTTCATCCGCTCCTCATGACACTGCTGGGTTGTTGGGAACTAATATGTCGTGCAACGTGACCCAGGAACACGCCACCGTTCTGGATATTTATGGCATTACCGAAAATGCCTCAGAAAAGACTCGATTGCTGTCGATGTCCGATGAGAATACAGGCCGGTATAATCTGACCTCCACTTTCGACAATATCATAATTATTGGCATTGCCCAAGAAGATAATTCATTTATAGAGTATTCTCCACAGACAGGTCTCAGCCGCGGTTTTGTTAAAGGTCATACAAAATATAATTTCCGTGCAGGCCCCGACTTAGCAGAAGTATCAGTCCATAATTTTGAGCAGAACAAAGGAGAAGAATAAGGAGAACTGTAGATTAAACATCAAATTTAAAAAATTAATTTTAAAAAATTCCCTTTTTCAGGGAACTTTTTGGATTTAACTCTATATGCCAAAATTATTCAACGCAAAAAAGTATAAGAACCATATAGCAACCTAAGAAGGACAATCAAACAGAAAACGTTAATGTAAACGCAAATGTACTTCTCAAAAATATTGCTTAGAGCCTGGATAACTGGATCATGCAGCTGGAGTTGGATAGCCAATTGTAATTATATTTACAGGCCTCAAAAGATAAGAAATTGCTGTAACTTTTAAATGAGAGTCGCAGAGAGACCCACAGAAGTAAAAGAATTGGTTCTGTTGTAAAAGTATTTCCTGTGTTTCAGGCTTAATAATTGCTTTTTGTGCCAAATTAAATTGTTTTATAGCTCCTGTATATCCTATTGTGATATTTCCTACTGGTTTTGTAAAATGACCAGATTTTTTGCAACAGAACCATTAATTTTATAGTTTTTATTCTTCTATTGCTTTTATAATTTCTATATTTTTCTTGTTTTTAATATACTTATTTCCAGTAAATGGATCAATTGGAATACCTACAAGTGTGACGCCTACATCACATTTAGTAAATGTATTTTTAGTTACTTTACCAAATGTAGGGGAGTTAAATAGAGATTCTGCATAAAGTCCTTTCTTACATTGTGAAAATGTATTTCCAATAACTTCGTTAACCGTTGATTCATCAATTACACTAAGGCCAGTTCCACATTTTGTGAACGAGTTTGTATATATTTTATTAACGTCAGTGTATCCAGTGAACTGTGCTCCGTCTTGACATTGTGAAAACGTATTATCAGAGACTTCTCCAAAATATCCTTCAGAAGAATATACACAGTTTCCACATTTAGTAAACGTGTTCCCTGACAATTTCATTATTGATCCTAATTGAATTATTGCTGCTTTTTCACAATTTATAAATTTATTCCCTGTAACTTTATCATAGCTACTTTCATAAGCGCGGATGCCTGCATTAGTCCCTAGGAATTGATTGTTTATTACGCTGATTCCAGCCTTACGATGAACAAGAGTAATGCTGCAGTTTAAGAAATAATTGTTTCTCACTGTTGTAATAGGTGAAGGAGAAGAAAGTGAATCGGTGAAGGTTACTCCATCTCTTGATATTTTGAATCCATTAATATTCAAAGAATGAGTAAATTCAACATGATCTTCAGATTCAAAGTTAAAACCATATACAGTAGGATATTTTGTACCATTTAATGAGATAGTTTTGTTATCAATTTTTACATTTTCCTTATAAGTTCCTGGAGCAACTCTGATAGTATCCCCATCTTTAGCAGCATCTACCGCTTTTTGAATCGTATTATATTTCGCGTTAGGCCCTACATCAAGTGTCGCAGCCGAAGCTGTGCTTATCAAAAGCAATAGCATTAAACAAAAAATTAACGCCCTTCTAATAATATATCCTCTCCTTTTGTTTATATGTAAATAATTCTAATGAAGTTACTCATTATTAAAATGCTACTAGTAAATATACAATTTTGACAGGAATAATTCCTGACAATGAAAATAAATGGAACCATTGATTAAGACAAAATGGAAAAAACAAAAATAAGACGGAAAAAAATTCAAGATGAAGTAAACTCGAGTGGAAATAAACTGCAATATATGCAAAATACGATACCTACATTAACATAGAAGGGAAAAATAAAATGTTCAATAGGGACGAACTTATATGATATCTTTCCGGTTTTAGGATGGTGGCCCAAAGGAACTAGATCAACGTATTGTCAAAAGCGTACTTTCATGTTTTTTGATATACCCTCTAAGTGAAAAACTCCAAGACTACCCCATATCCATATCTTCAAGAATATTTTATCTAATATTTTCTTGTACATCAATAAAGCAAACATTGTTAAGGAAAATAAGGCATGGATAAAAACTAATTGATTTAATCCCATTATTAAAAAGGAAAACCTGGCGAGGATCAATATTTATCGTTTTTCAAAAAGTATTTTTCTGCATTTCCAAAGATGTATAAACAGTTAAGGAAATGTATTATAACTCATATCAAAAAAGAGAATAGAACCTGCTGTGTACATGATTTATTTTTAAGCTTAACAAATTAAAATAGTTTCTCTCGTTACATGATAAGTGTATTTAATATGTCTGAGAATCTGTAGTACATTAATAAATTGAAAATCGAATTGATTTATAATAATTTTCAATCAGAAGTAGTGTTTAATTCATCATTCCATTTTTAGCACTAATAATTGAAGCTAAAAACATAACAAATGAAGCAACTATAAGTGCAATTTGTATTGGATCCATACCTTGTTTAAACTCTTCTCCGAACTTAGAGATAAACGCTTTTATATTTTTTTCATTAGCGTACTTCTTTTGTGAATACAAGCTCATAGTATCAGTTTCCCTCAAAGCATATCCGAAATTCTGTCTGCATTCTGAAGCCCAAATAGTACTGCACCCACGCCACGTTCAGATAGGCGTATAAATCTGTTTGAAGCATTTTTCTCTACAAGTTTAGCTTTATATAATTCTTCAACTGCATTCTTATCCAGGTTTAATTCTCTTTCCCAGCCTCCATTTATACCAAGCATCCCAATTTCGTATAGATGCTTAAGTATTTCACTTTTCATAGTTTCTAATATATACATATCTATTAACTCCTTAAAATATACAAATATGCCTGTATTTATTTTAAATTAATTATACAAAAAATAGGTTCTTATCAAAAGTTGTTTTCAAATAAAAAATTATAAAATCAAACAATAAATTAATATTAATTCTGTTTATATTAACTTTTAGAATTTTCCAGAATTTAACTTAATTTTTCCCCTATATTTAGAAATATTGAAAGTTCCTTTTTCTAATTCTATATTATTTCCTTTAATTATTCCAGAGATTATCCATATTTGAATACAATTAAAATATAGTCCAAAAAAAGATTTATAAATTTATCTTATTCGCACATTACATTTTTAAACGTGAAGAGCTTAAATTGTCCTCGTCTAGTGTGGGAATTTAAATTTTAATATTTAATAAAATTTTTGACTTATACTAACGATTTTTACAGTTTGATTGAATTATTTTCATTATCTTATAAATGCTTTCTAAAATCGATTAGAAACTTTTTTATACCGCGCTGGTGCATCAGTTTACCAGATTAATGTCTTTGCTCGGGCTTAATTAAAAGTTCTTGAGGGGTTTTCCCGGCCTATCAGGTAAAGTAATTCCTTGCGGGCAAATAATCCTGTTGTTATCAGGACACATGTTAGAATATTAAATACTCTATTATAACTGGATTCTTTAATATATTCTGGAATTCATAGAAACAAGCCCTTATGTAATATTTGATTTAACTGATACTTTATAGAAGTATCTCGACCAGATATTTTAGAAATATCCATAAAAATTGTGGTATCCAAATAATTTTACAGGCAAATTAGAGGTATATGATGGAGACTAGAGATACTGTATTTCTTGTAGTGATGGTTCTGTCTTCCTTCCTTCTGTCCTTTGAATGGCTCAGGAGATTTAAATCTGAACCTACAAATCCGCTAATTATTCTCTCGGTTATGGTCCTTGTTGGGACACTGGCGCTTATGCTCATCTCTATAAATAATAAACTTCAAGAATTTGAAGACAAAATGGAAGCAAAAGATCGCACTCTTAAGGTTAATATGGAGACTACAGGGACGAAAATAGAGGAAAGAATGAATGAGCTTTCAAGCAAAGTAGATAATGCTATCTATGAATTTAATCGAAGAAAATATCATTAAATTTTTCATTAATATTAAATTTTAATCTAATTATAAATTTTATTTTTATATTATTATTTTTAACAAGAATAAAGTTTTTGAAACCACCTTTCAAATAAAACTTTTATTTTTAATTATTCAAAATTCTCAAAAATCATATAAAAATTTTAATATAAATGTATATAAATGCTTTTTACCATGCATTATCAGGCAGAAACCCTTTCTTTTTCACAGGCTTAATTTAAATAAAAAGCTTGTTGATATTTTTTTAGATAGATTTTCTATAAGCCTGGGACTGTATATCTTATTTAAGTGATATAAATAACCAGGTTAATATTAATTACTCTTAAATAATATCATGAATTTCATAAAAGCATTTTGTTTTTCAGAAGCAAGCTCCCCGAATTAGTAAAGTATATATATTGGTTGCTATGTACTAGAGAGGAATATTCGATATCAAAATCATTATAAATATAATGGATTAGATATCGTATATCGTAAGTTATTATTACTCAGAGTTAGTATTATCTCATTAATTTGATTACTTGTGTAAACAGGTAAAGAAGGAAAGCTGATATGCACCTTAATCTGGAACCGATTGGCATTATAACGAAGGTTGCAAATAAGTCGGAAATTTTGATTTATTCTGATTTTGAACAGGTCATACGAAACATTGTCTCTAAGATAGGAGAAGGCGCTGAAAAAGGCCAGAAACTTCTGGTTATTCACAAAAACAACAATAAAAAACAGGTGGATGGTCATCAGGTCCAGGTCACGAAAGCAACGTTACTGGAAAGAAAAGGCAATTTACTGACGATCTCTAAAATCGAAGCAAATGAAGATTCGGTAATTGATGTTCGACTTGACACTACGGCCTGATTTTTAAGTTATTTAAAGCAATTTAGTAGGTTAACAGAACTTTATTAGATTAATAGATTCTTTTTCTCTTCTTACTGACAGCTTACTACAACAGCCTGGAGGCTCGCGTTAATAAAGTTCTGGTCATATCGTTATTATAAAGTTTGGTTTATATTACGAAGCGTAAAACTCCGAAGTATTTAGCTTCGCGGGATATAAGCGTCAACTTCCAAACTTTATAAAATTGCTACTTTTGTTAAACTATTTTTATTATAAAGTTAATATAATATTCGCTACTGTCACCACAACCAAAATACGACAACCAAGTTGAGGAGATGAATAACAGGGTAGCTTTTTGAAAATACCCAAAGGGATTGGGAACTTTAAGCCGGATAAAACCGGAAGCGAAAACATCTCAAGTATTATCATGCTCATATATTCTTTTTCACCTGTGGAACGCGGGGCTAGAGTCTGCATGACTTGCCAACAATGGTAGGAAGGATGACTCAGGAAGCCGCTAAATCTTTAGTTTAGCGGGAGTTCACATTGGCTTCTAAATTGCATCTTTTATTTTTTTCCTGCGCTGTCTTTAAACATATTTAAATAGAATATATTTATTGCAGACACATGTTTTTTGTACTTTTTTTTGCAAAAATAAAAATTCGGTAAATATAGTTATCAGACATATTATTCGTCTGATAAGGTATACATGATAAAATCAGATTTTGCAGAAAAGTATTTCCTTTATTCATAGCACTATTAAGTAGTGGAGATATCAGGAAATTAATAATAAATGAAAAATTAAACTATATACTAAAATAGGTTCAGGTTTTGAGGGAAAACATGGGAACTGATATAGGTGATTTGCTTCAGAAAAGAAAGGTTGAGCTTTCCGAGCTTGCAAATCAGATAGTTGCAATTGATGCCTTTAACACCTTGCACCAGTTTTTGAGCATCATCCGCCAGCGAGACGGAAGCCCTCTTGTGGACTCAAATGGGAGAATAACCTCTCATCTTTCAGGACTTCTTTACCGTACAGCAAGCCTTATTGAAGCAGGCATCAGGCCTATTTTTGTTTTTGATGGGACCCCTCCTGATTTGAAATTTAAAACTTTGAACAAAAGAAAAGAAATCCGGGAAATTGCCTGTGAAAAGTGGGAGACTGCAAAACGCGAAGGGGATCTTGAAGCAGCTTATAAATATGCTCAGGCGTCCTCAAAAGTAAGTCAGGATATTGTTGAAGATTCCAAGTATCTTCTTAGTATTATGGGAATCCCTTTTATTCAGGCGCCATGTGAAGGAGAAGCTCAGGCTGCACATATGGTTCTTAATAATGATGCTAATTGCGTGGCATCTCAGGATTATGACTCTTTTTTATTCGGGGCCAAAACTGTTGTTCGGAATCTGACGATTTCAGGGAAACGTAAACTGCCCGGAAAGAATAGCTATGTGGATGTCGAGCCTGAAATAATAGAACTGGAAGAAACCCTGGATTCCCTTGGCATTAGTAGGGAGCAGCTAATTGATATTGCCATTTGTGTAGGTACAGATTATAATAAAGGTCTGGAGAAAGTCGGGCCTAAAACAGCTTTAAAACTTATTAAGAAACATGGGGATATCTATGGGGTACTTCGCGAAAAAGAAATGGAAATCGAAGCTTTAGACCGGATAAGGGAATTTTTTATGCATCCCGAAGTAACAGATGGATATGAAATTAAATGGAATAAACCTGATTCACAAAAACTTATAGAATTTCTCTCTTATGAACATAATTTCTCAGTTGATAGAATAGAAAAAGCAACAGAAAGACTTAAAGCCGCATCAGGAGCCAAGCAGAAAACCCTTGATCAATGGTTTTGAAAATCTCTATCTCTCAGAGAGACCTGTACCAGAAAAACCATATCCTGGAAAAAAACCAGACCTTATTTTCGAATCTCATTTTTATTTTTCTAATTTTCCGTTTATAATTTTCGGTTTAGATAATAAAGGCGTTGAGAAAGATCTGAAACACAGGCTTTGTGCAAAAATCATATTTTGCTGCAAATCCTGAACTCTCTATTAAGAAAGGACAAAAAATGCAGCAGAGTTGCGGCACTAAATGCTGGATAAATTGAAATATCTCTCAAATGCAATTGTGCATGCAGGCCTTTTGACTTCTCACGGGAGAGATTTCTCTGACTTCTTAAAGATATGCCTGAATATGCCTGAAATCTGACCTTGTAATTATTATAACCAGAACTCTCAAGGAGAACTTACAAACCGAAATTCAAGTTGTAACTTTAAATTCAAAATTTAATCTTTTGTCCTAAATCTCAAGTTCTGGATATCTCTGCGCCTGTGTTTTTTGCTTTTGTTAACATTACACTTCCACCCACGGACTTATCAAGCATTTTTTTAACCTCAGCTTGAAGCTGCCTGCCTTCGGCTTTATTATCTACAAAGGAATATACTACAGGCCCAAAAGAACTTACTCCGGCTCCATAAGTTTGACTGCGCATAAAAGACGCAATATCTTTAACAAAATCCGGCCAGATAAGACTCTCTCTTTTATTGAAGCCTACATTCTGAACATGATTAACTGCGGCACCAAAGTTCTCAATATCTTCTTCTACTACTGCTGGCATCATTTGCATAAGTACAACATGGGCGATTTCCCTGACTTCTTCTATTGGAAGGGGGCAGAATTGTTTGAAAACGTTAATTTCGTCCTGGTCATGCATACCTTTTTCATTAGGAATTGCGACAACCATATCCCAGTCAGGAAAATCTTCTCTGAAAAGTACAGGTCCTGGAGGTACTCTGCTGGCGGCAGAGGGCAGAAAGGCTCCTTTGTCCTTAAATTTATGCCCTCCATCAACCACGAATCCGCCTTTCTCAAAAGCAGTCACACCTATCCCGGAGGTTCCTCCTCTTTTCACTGCATATGCAAGTTCTCTAACGCTCTTGCCAAGCCCGTATAATTCGTTTACAGCTGCAGCTGCTGCAAGCGCAGATTGGGTCCCGGACCCAAAACCCACATGGGCAGGGATTGTCTCTTTTACATCGATTCTTATTCCCTTTCCCTCAGGGAGTACAGTTTCTGCGGCTTTTTTCATCCGGTCAGCAAATCCCTGAAGGCCTTCTATGCTTACATTTTCGGCTTCTTCTGCTGTAATTTTTATATTCGGAGAAGAAAGGGTCAGGCCTGCTCCTCCATCCATTCTGCCAATTTCTCCATTCATATCTATGAGTGTCATATGAAGTCGGCAAGGGGTGGTTATTTTGATCATGGGTGGTTCATTCCTGAGAACTAATTTATAGCTTTGCTGTGCCAGACGACTTTGAAAGCCCGGTTATTTGTATCTTTTATTATAGCTGGTGTTATTTAACCTTTTTAAAAAATACCTATTATATTTGATCTTTAATAAAAGTAACAAGTGGTAGGATTAGATAAAAATGGAATAATATTAAAATAAAAAATGTATAAATCCAAATTTAAATTTAAATTTAAAAAATAATATTTATTTTGTAATTCTAAATTATTTTTTAATTTGATATAATTAAAGATTCTCCTTTCATCTCTTCAGGTTTTTTGATATTAAGAAGTTCTAAAAGAGTAGGTGCAATATCGGATAATTTCCCATTTTTAAGTGCTTTGACTTCGCCATTCCCTACATATACGCATTTTACAATATTCGAAGTATGTGCTGTATGTGGTTCCTGTGTGTCTGGATTTTCCATTTGCTCAGCGTTTCCGTGATCTGCGGTTATGAGAGCTGCTCCACCTGCTTCCTTTAAAGCTGTTACGATTTTGCCTACGCATGTATCCACAGTTTCTACGGCTTTTACTGCAGCCTCAAAAAGCCCGGTATGGCCTACCATATCCATATTTGCAAAGTTAAGGATAATTACATCATATTTGCCTGAGTGAATTCTCCTGATCACTTCATCCGTGACTTCATATGCACTCATTTCTGGCTTAAGGTCATAGGTTGCAATCTTTGGGGAGGGGATAAGGCAGCGGTCTTCTCCTTCATAGCATCTTTCCTGTCCGCCGTTCAGGAAAAAGGTTACATGAGCATATTTTTCGGTCTCGGCAATCCGTAGTTGAGTGAGCCCATTTTCGCTCAGGACTTTTCCAAGCACGCTATTAAGCTTCTCCGGGGGAAAAGCAATTGGCAAATCCAGAGTTTCATCATACTGGGCCATACAGACATAGTAAACTTTGGGCTGTTTTTCCCTTACAAATCCGTCAAAATCCTCTTTAACAAAAGCCCAGGTAAGCTGCCTTGCTCTATCAGGCCTGAAATTAAAGAAAATAATCGAATCATTGTCCTCTATAATAGCTTCTGGCCTTCCTTCGGAATCAACAATTACAGTCGGGATTACAAACTCATCTGTTTCTCCCCTTTTATACGCCTCAGAAACTGCAGTTTCTGCATCCTGAGCATAATAAGGGGCAACTCCCAGAGTTAACGCATCATATGCGAGTTTAGTTCTCTCCCAGCGCTTATCTCTGTCCATCGCATAGTAGCGCCCCGAAACAGTTGCAATTTTTGTATTTCCATTGTCCTTACAAAAGGTACTTAGAGCCTTTATGTCTTCAAGGGCAGCCTTTGGAGGGACGTCTCTTCCATCCAAAAAGGCATGTATATATACTTTTTCCAATCCCTTTTCCTGTGCAAGCTTGATTAACGCAAAAAGATGGGTCATATAACTATGGACTCCACCGTAAGAAACAAGTCCCATGAGGTGCAGGCTTGAATTATTAGCTTTAACATTTGAAATTGCCTGTAAAAAAGCCTCATTTTTAAAAAAACTTCCATCGCGTATGGAAACATTTATGCGCGTAAGATCCTGGTACACAATACGGCCTGCTCCTATATTGAGATGCCCTACTTCAGAATTGCCCATCTGGCCTTCAGGAAGCCCTACAGCTTCTCCAGAACATTCTAAAAAACATGATGGGTATTCCTCTGTCAGGTAATCGAGATTCAGAGTTCTGGCTGCCTTGATTGCGTTTCCCTCTCCTGTTTCTCGATATCCCCAGCCGTCAAGGATAATGAGCATTAAAGGTCTTCTTCCCTTAATCATATCATGGAAATTCCACACCTATTCATAAATAACTTATTGTAAGATCTCTAACAGGGACATAAAATTTAACATTATATATTTATATTACATTTAAAATATATGATGTCAGTATATCTTAGGCAGCTTACTTCTCCCTGTTTTTTAAAATACTTTTTAATTTAATAGTTTTTAATTTATTTGATTTCTACAACATGAGAAATTAGACTTTTTAATTTATTCTAAAATCCTTTAACGACTTATTTTAGAAAGAAAAAAGATACCTGAGTATTAAAATCCTCTTTTTATATTACATTTTTTTAGTTGTTAGTTTAACTCTACTCATTTGTTAGTTTAACTCTACTCGTATTTTCCGTCACTGATAATTTACAAAACAAACTCAGAGGTATCTGCTATTTGCCTGATATTAAGTCTTTATTTTCCTTTAATCGCTGTAAAGCGTCATGTTTTCTAATTCATTTGGGGTTATTTTATACAACCTGAAAATTCTTTTTAATAAAATATAAATATCTCATTTTTATTTTTTCAACATTTATTTTTTTCAGAACAGGGAAATTATGGTTTGGCTGGAATCCCTGACTTTAATTTATAGGCCTCTGCAAACTCTTTGTTAACTTTAATTACTTCTTCATTGAAGTGCTTGAGACTATCCGGAATCTCTCCAAGTGTGTCAGCTTTATCCTGCGTATCTATTAAAGTAGCGGGCGGAACAAATTTTCCATCGGCAAGTTTTACTCCGATAACCACTGCTCCATGGGCTACAAAGCATTTTTCTCCTAGCGTAGATGCATGTACTACCGCATTAAAACCTACAAAACAATCATTCCCCATTTTCATAGGGCCATGGACAACAGCTCCGTGTGCAATTGAGACGCGCTTTCCAAGCTCAATAGAACTGCCCTGAAGGCCGTGGAAGACCACTCCATCCTGAATATTGCACTCGTCACCTATAATGATAGGGTAGGCTTCATCCGCTCTTAAGGAAACTCCAGGTGCCACAAATACTTTTTCCCCTACTCTCACGTCCCCTATTAATATAGCTGAATCATCTACGTATGCAGATGCTGATACCGTTGGCATGCGCTCTGTGCTATTCCAGGAAGTCTTTGGATTACTCTTTAGCATGTTAGCACTCCGTCTTTTAGTATTTTCTTTGCATCGTTTATAAATGCTCTAGAAGAAAGCCCATTGATCTCTATATTCAAAGTTAAGCAGTGTTTTTCCATTACATTCCATGCTTTATTACAGGTCTAACTATAGGTCTAAGTCTTGTTATGTGTCCCACCTAGCAGTCAATGTAATATATTAGGAATTATAATGTATAATACTGATAAATTCTGATAAATTTAAATCTTGCGGAATAAAATTAGAACAGATGTGTGAGAGTAAAGTTAGGAAGTAAAGGAGGGATTGATTAAAGATTGGCAAACTAAATTTGAACAGATATTCCTCAGATCTAAATAACTGTTCAGCCTAAACATAAAAAACGCCAGGAGCCACCTTAGCTGATTCAATAGGAAAATCAGCAAGAATGGGCTATTTATTTACTGGCTATTGGTTTGTTTTGCTTTTTTATTGATTGGTATTAATACCAATACATTTTGTCAAAATCAATAACCACTAATTGATTTTGAGTAGGCTGAGTAGTATATGGACTAGAACTTACGCACTTGAAGCAAAAAACAAGTAGCTAAGTATTGTAGTTTTAATCTTTATTTCTAGAATTTAAGGCTTAATCTTATTTATTCCTTAATTCAACTGTGTAAGTCCTACAATATTTCTTGCCCTTATTCACTATACACAAAATAATTCCTTTCCGAAGGTGTTAGACTTATGGCAGATGATGTTAAGATCTTAGGCATGCCCGCAGAGTCGGGACGATGGATATTAGTTATTGTAGGCACCATCATTGAACTCTGCCTGGGTTCAGTCTATGCTTACAGTGTACTCAGTGTACCACTAAAGAAAATCTTTACAGACCCGGTATCCGCAGGAGGTTTCGGGCTAACTGTCAGTGCAATTGAAATGCAGTTACCTTATATTGTTTCTCTGGCCGTTTTTGCGTTAACAATGCCACTGGTTGGTAAGTATATAGAAAAGTTAGGCCCCAGAAAAGTGGGGATGATTGGTGGAGTTATCGTAGGGCTTGGCTGGATCCTGGCTTCCTTTGCAACCTCCCCTATAACCCTTGCAGCCTTATATGGATTTGTAGCAGGCGCTGGAGTTGGTGTTGCTTATGGTTGCCCTATAACAACGACTGCAAGATGGTTCCCGGATAAAAGAGGACTGGCAGTAGGACTTACCCTGGCTGGATTCGGTTTTGCCGCATTTGTTACAGGGAAAATTGCAGACACACTCACTGCAAGTATAGGGATATTCAATACCTTCCGTATTCTGGGAGTGGTTTTCCTTGTACTGGTTGTGGCTTTATCTATGTTCCTGGTTTTTCCTCCTGCAGGGTGGTGCCCGAGAGGCTGGACCCCTCCTGCAGCGGCTGCGGGCGCTTCTAAAGCTGAATTTACCAGAGAAGAGATGGTAAAGACTAAAACCTTCATTGGGCTCTGGGTTTGTTATACTATAGGTACTCTTGCCGGGCTAATGGCTATTGGTGTTGCAAAACCTGCAGGTCTGGAAGTGGCCGGAAATGCAGGCATGAACGAAATAGCTGCTGGGGTACTGATGACAAACCTTATTCTGCCATTTGCTATCTGTAATGCAGGTGGGAGGCCACTTTTCGGTACCCTGGCAGATAAGTTAACTCCACCAAGAGCTGCTATACTATCATATATTATAATCATAGCTGCATCTTTGCTCGTATTTCTAAATCCTGCATCTGTTAATATGTATACCATTTCGTTCTCGCTGCTCTGGCTCTGTCTTGGAGGGTGGCTGGCTATTGCTCCTGCAGCTACGGCCAGTTATTTCGGTACAAAAGACTATGCACGCAATTATGGGCTCGTCTACACAGCCTACGGGGTCGGAGCAATTATAGGAAATTTGATGGCAGGCGCTGCAAAAGATATCCTGGGCGGATATGTCAATGTCTTCCCGTACGTTGCCGCATTATCAGTAGTTGGTATTGTCCTGGCATTTTTGCTGCTAAAGCCACCAGTGGCCGCTTCTTCAAAAGCTTTTTCGCCGAGTGAAACAGATAAATCTTCTACATAAAAACTTAATTTTTTATTTTTACATTTTTACGTTTTAAATTTTAATTCTTAATCCCGAAAATTCAAGCATAAAAAATGTACAGGAAAATTCCTGACTTGTATTGAGACAAATTCCGGGATTTTCAAGATTAAAAAAGCGAAGGCTTCCAAAAATCATTTATTAATTTAAAAATAAAATATTAGATAAATATTTAGAGGGGGATATTTATGCCGGATGTTGAATATATGCTATTTTGCTGTAGAGACCTGGAGCATCAATGCGGTTTTCAGGTTCAGACAAAAACAAAAGAAGAAGCTATGGAACATGCCAGGGCACATATGGCAAATGAACATGGAGTAAACGAAATTCCAAAAGAAATGGAAAATAAAATTGAAGGCTCAATAAAACGAGTGAAAGTTAAGGAATAAACATGAAGTTTCAAGGTTTAGATCCGATTTCAGTATCTTATAGCCGGACATTTTCATCTTATAGTGTATTACGCTAGAAGGCTCTATACAATATTTTGAAGAATTTCAGACCATGTAATCCAAATCTGCTTTAGAAAAGATTTAAACTAATAACCTCTGGGGGCTGTCACTCTTTTTTAGCTCCGTATTTTTTTCCTTAAATCAAAGATAATTTATGAAATTTTTAAGATGTCTTCTAAATTACGTGAACATTCAATTTCAAAGATCCACAAATCTATTTTTTTACAGCTATATTTCGTAATATTCTCATTCTTCCCTTAATATTTCCAAAATTTTTATTATAATATTTGTATATTAAAAAGAAAAATCCTGTATTAAAATATATTTTTTTCTTAATTTAATTGTTAAGAAAATGATTATTTTTTATTCATTTTTCATATCTATATCGCAAACTCTTTAACTATTAACAATGACATATCTTTCGAAGAGGCCAAAAAAAGGACATCAAAAACGGCAGGTAGTCTCAATGTAATTTCTATTAAAAGTTCAGGCTAGATTCCGGTTAACGGAAGGAGGATTGGATTTCATGAGTCAAAATCTTAAGGATGTTACGAATATTCGTGATATAAAAATAACGGATCTATCTGCAAACCCTGCTCCACTGGGTCTCATGGGTTTCGGAATGACAACAGTGCTTTTGAACATACATAATGCCGGCTTTTATCCAATGGATATTATGATTCTTTCTATGGGGTTCTTCTATGGCGGATTAGCTCAGGTTATTGCCGGTATTATGGAATGGAGAAAAGGAAATACCTTCGGAACAACTGCTTTTACCTCTTATGGGCTTTTCTGGCTCACTCTGGTAGCAATCGTGATGATACCTAATATAGAAAATTTTGCAGGTCTTAAGCAGTCCTCTCTATCCTTTGCAGCATATCTCTTTATGTGGGGCCTTTTTACCCTTTACATGTTCATAGGCACATTGAAAGGGGCAAAAGCTCTCTCTGTCGTTTTCCTTGCTCTTGCAATTCTGTTCTTCCTGCTTGCTGCTGGAAATTATCTGGGCAACCCTGGGATACTCAGAATTGCTGGTTATGAAGGAATCTTTACAGGGTTTGCAGCAATTTATACCGCTATGGCGCAGGTATTGAACGAGTCTTACGGAAGACGGATACTTCCTCTATAAAAAAATTGTTGTTATTATAATTGTTTTCCCAGGCATATTTGCCTGGAATTTTTTATCTTAAAGTATATTTTTAATTAAATTGGTCTTAAGTTTATCCTGTTTTTATAAGCTCAATTTTCTGCAGCAGTTTAATATAAAAGTTTTTGAAGATTTACTGTCCTTTTAATCCTATAATGCATCTATTTATTTTTGTATCCATTTATCTTTAGAGACTTAATGATATTTTTATTTATTACCTTTTATTTTTCCAGATGCCTTTTTTATTGTTATCTCTTTTATTTTTTCTTTTTTTATTTCTTACCAGCATCTTATTATTATCTTTAATTTATGCTTATTTCCAGATACCTTCTTATTCTTTACTTTTTTCTTAATTTTTTTAGTAACTTATTTATTTCATGTTACTTATTCTTTGTTTCGTATTACGACATTCAATTTTAAAAAGAAATGAGAGAATAATATGAACCCGGCTTTTGATTGGAATGAGACCTGGAAAAATATGATGGAATCACAGAGTAGGAATGCATTTAATACTGACTGCGGAAACATGTGGAAGAGGAAAGAAAACGCTAAACGTTTCTGGGAGATGTCTGTGAAGAACAAAGATAGAATTGAAAAAACGATTTCAGAAATGCCTTATACTTCTGAATCCAGAATCCTTGATATTGGAGCAGGACCTGGCAGCCTTTCAATCCCTCTTGCGCAAAAAGCCGCACATGTAACTGCAGTCGAGCCTGCTGAAGGAATGATGGAAGTTCTTAAAGAGAATCTTGAAACTTACTCAATTCAGAATATAGCCTGTGTCTATAAAGACTGGGAATCCGTTGAGATAAATTCAGATCTCTGTCCTCCTTATGATCTGGTTTTTGCCTCCTATTCCCTGGGCATGAAAGATATCAGGGCTTCAATTGAAAAGATGATACAGGTTTCCTCAGGATATATCTATCTTTACTGGTTTGCAGGGGAAACTCCATGGGAGGTCCATTCTAAAAAACTCTGGCCATCACTTCACGGGTGCGAGTATAGCCAGGGCCCGAAAGTAAATGTGCTTTATAATGTTCTTTATAACATGGGAATTTATCCAAATATGCAGGTCTTTCCTTTTGAACACGAAAATCGTTTTAGGACTTTTGAAGAGGCTGTTGAGCATTTCAAACCTCAATATTCGGTTTCTTCACAGGACCAGGAAGAAATTCTTAAATCTTATCTTTACGGTATTCTCAAAAAAGAAAATGGGACATTTGTACAGAGAGGCTGGAGTATAAGGGTAAAATTGTGGTGGAGAGTGTCTTAAAGATCGTTTACTGGTAAAGGGGTTGGCTGGATAATTATTGTATTCAATAATTATCGCGAGCAGCTCCCACCCTTTTAAAAATTTCCATTACAATAATTATACTGGCTGCAATAACAAGGGTTATTATCCAGGTTTCAAGTGTAACTGGCCTTAACCCTAAAAGCCCCTGCATAAAAGGTAAATTCATAGAAAAGATGTGCAACCCTTGCATTAAAATTACCCCTATTACAAGCAAATAATTATTCCTGAGTGGAATCCTGAAAATAGAACGATATTCGGAACGGCAGTTAAACACATGGAAATTTTCAAAAAGCACCATGAGCAATAGTAGAAGATTACGGGCTTCTACTTCCTCATATCCCATATTAAAGAGCAATCCCCATGCTGCAAAAGCTATAAGGCCTACAGTTATGCCTGAAGCCACAGTCTGCTTGATCATTAAGGCATTAAAAATTCCTTCATCCGGTTTTCTGGGACTTTTATACATTGTTCCAGGCTCTCCGGCTTCAAAGGCTAAAGCCACTCCCTGGATTCCATTCGTTACTAGATTAAGCCACAAAAGTTGTACTGCAAGCAAAGGAATTGATAAGCCCGCGATAAGAGCTAATATAAAAAGAATTACTTCTGCAAGTCCTGTTGAAATCAAAAGATAAGTGACTTTTCTGATATTATCGTAAGCAATTCTTCCTTCTTCTACTCCTGCAACAATTGAGGTAAAATTATCATCGGTTACTATCATAGAAGAGGTGTCTTTAGCTACGTCTGTCCCTGAGCCCATTGCAACTCCTATGTTCGCTCTTCTGAGCGCAGGTGCATCATTAACCCCATCCCCTGTAACAGCAACAAAGTGGCCTCTCCTGACGAGGGCATCAACAATCTGCATCTTCTGTACCGGAGTAACTCTTGCAAAAATTCTAGCCTTCTCCAGGGCGGCGATAAAAGTTGGAAGTTCTGGGTCCCCAAATGTTTCCATCTGCCTTCCAGTAATCATTTCCTCTCCAGAATGGGCAATTTCAAGTGCTTTAGCTATCGCAAGTGCGGTTTTGGGATGATCTCCGGTAATCATCATAACATCAATTCCGGCTCTCTTGCAGGTCTTAACAGCTTCGATAACATCCGGTCTTAATGGATCTATGAAACCTGTAATTCCAAGAAAAGTAAGCTCAGGTCTCAGAGCTTCAAGCGTGAAATCCTTATTTGTTTGGTCTTTCTCTGAGATTAACCCTTCAGCGACTACTAAAACCCTGTACCCTTTTTCCATCAAGGCATTTAATTCCAGATTAAGAGTATCAGAATCAATTGGAACCTCTCCTTCCGGGCTGCTCATTTTTGTACAATACGGAAGTACGGCCTCCATAGCCCCTTTAACAGCTACTTTGAAAGGGCTATCTTTGTTCTCCTGGTAATATACAGCAGAATACATTCTTTCTGATTCAAAGGGAATTTCATGGACTATTTTTATTTTTTCTTTAACCTTTGGATCAATTCCTACTTTTGATGCAAGGGCAAGAAAAGCAACGTCTATGGCATCTCCATGATGGACCCACTGCTCATCGTCCTTAAAAAGAGCTCCTTCATTGCATATCGTAGCTGATCTTGCAAGCCTCTGGAGTCTTTCCATCTCCTCTCTATCTGGGGATTCCTGACCTCTTTTCTTGACTTCCCCAATTGGAATATAGCCTTCTCCTGAGATTTCAAAGATATCTCCCGGAGGAAGCAGAACTATTTTTGCAGTTTGCTGGTTAACTGTTAAGGTCCCTGTTTTGTCTGTTGCTATTGTCGTGCAGCTCCCAAGGCTTTCGACTGCCGAAAGGCTTCTTACTATCACATTTCGTTTAGCCATTCTTGTAGATGCAATAGAGAGAGCAACAGTGACTCCTACAGGCAAACCTTCAGGAATTGCGGAGACTATTAGAGCGATTGCAAGAAAAAAGACCTCTATAGGGGCAATTCCCTGAGCAAGCGCAACTAAACTCATAACTCCGCTTGCCGCAATTACAAGTATTCCTATTTTGTGAGCAAAATCCTCCATCCTTATAAGAAGCGGAGGTTTTGCAGACTCGGTTTCTGTAACTGCTCGTGCAATTGTACCAACTTCGGTTCGGTTACCAGTAGCTGTTACAACTCCACAGCCACGTCCCGTAATTACCGTACTTCCTGCATATGCCATATTATGTCTATCGCTTACTGCAGTATCTTTTGCAAAAATCTCAGTTGTTTTTTGTACAGCATCGGATTCTCCTGTAAGGAGGGATTCGTCAATTGTAAGATTTGTAGCATATAGGATTCGAAGGTCTGCAGGCACACGGCTTCCAGACTCGAGAAGAACGATATCTCCAGGCACTATCTCCTCGGCTGCAAGTTTAATCTCCGCCCCTTCTCTTTTTACTCTGGACATTATTTTCAAGATTGTTTGCAGTTGTGAGGCGCTTTGTTCTGCTTTCCATTCCTGAATAGTGCCAATTATTGCATTAATTATTACTACAAGGAGGATGAAGCCTGCATCTTTAACATCTCCTACAAGGATTGAAATTACCCCTGCTATGAGAAGAATATATATTAAAGGGCTTTTGAACTGATGAAGAATTATAGAAATAATTCCAGGAGGCTCTCTTGCTGGAAGGGTGTTTTTCCCATACTCTGTAAGCCTTATTGCCGCTTCTTCAGGCTCCAGGCCTTTAGGGGAAGTTGCCAGCTTCTCAAACACTTCTTCAGATGGTAGAGTGTGCCATTCAATTTTATCTTTTTCATAACCGTTTAAAGTATCCGAATTTCCTGAAGGCTTTTTCAAAAAATTAGAGCTTTTTTTTCTTTCAATCTCCTTTTTTTCATCTATTTCTCCTTTGTTAGGATCAACTACAGGCAATTCTGGACCTAATTTGATACTACTTCCCCCTACCCCAATTTCTTTATTTCTTTAAATTTCTGTATTCGTTTTTAATTTTCCCCACTACTTCGAATAGACATTTATTGTATAACTTTTATTTTACTATAAATCTTATTTTTATATAATTTATAAATTTTAATAAATTTTTTATCTTTACTTAACTGGCGCGAAATGTATTAAATATCTACTTATCCAGATGAAGCTTCTTTAGATGTGACCTCTTCCCTTACTTCTCTAATATTAAGTTGGAGATTTTTATTTTATATACTAGATATATTTAACACATCTTATTTATTTGGAGAGAAGTGGATATATCGAAAAAGCTAGTTCCAGAACCACTATATGAATTAAAATAATATTAGACAGAATGGATATTTTATATGATTTTACAGTTAAAAAAATAATTTTTAAAGATTAAAAACCTATTTTTTCATTTCAGTTTTGAACAATTTCTCAAAAATCCTTATAATATTTTTTTATACAAATATACTTATTAAAATATTTAAACTATTTATTCTAAAATTACAGGCGCAGTAGAGCTAATTTTTTTAGCCCATTAATTCAATGATATATGAAATCTTTATAAATATAATAGATAACTGATTTACTAATATTAGTCGAATTCTCTAAGATTACGTTAACCCTTTATATGTTATAATCATTATGAAATCTTCTATTAAGTTAATAATATTTGAAAGTGGCTCGATATTTTTTTTATGGGCTCCAATGTATTTTTCGGAAGTTTTGAACGTTTTTTCAGGCACAGAAGAATAAATTCCCCCGAATATAAAGAAAAAAGTGCAACATCTGAACTATTAAAAACTTCTATACTGGTTGCGTTCTCTGGTGCACTTAGAATTCATATGGCTTTTCTCTTACTCCAAATTGACTCAAGTTTCCTTACCTGTGCTGCTGGCGGACTTATAATCTATACTGTATATACTCTCGATAGAGCACTTGGGTCTGAAGAAGATGCCGTAAACCGCAAGGAACTTAGTAGTTCGAAAAAGGAAATAGGGCTTGCTGTGTCCATGCTGACATTTTTAATCGGAACATTTATCCTGGCAAAACAGGGGTTGTTTGCGCTGGCACTGATTCCGTTCATAACAGGTTATCTTTATAGTAAAGGTATTAAAATCGGAAAATTTACCTTAAAACTTAAAGGCGGACTTGGAATTAAAAACTTTGTTGTAGGATTTACCTGGGGGACTTTTATTGCAGGACTTGCAGGCAGCAATTGCAGAAATCCAATCCCTATCCTGTTAATTTTTATTTTCTTTGGAATTAAGCTCTTTGTAAGTTCTGCAATCTATGATTTCAAGGATATTAAGGGAGATTCGCTTGCAGGCATTAAAACCCTTCCTGTAAGTCT
>JBNAKO010000014.1:0-1456 GCA_049706495.1 Methanosarcina sp.
CCACATCGAACTGGGTCTGGCCTGAAAGAGGTCCTTCTGTCGAATAAGGAACAGTAAATGCATAGTTGCCCTGGGAATCTGCAACAGTGGACTGCGAATATTCAAACGTTCTTTGCTGGCCTGTAAGAATAGTTGTACGCAGATTAACAGTGTCATTTGGATTTGCAACACCTGTGATTTTTGCTCCTTTGACATATTCAAAGATCTTAACATACCCTGTATCCACTGTAGGAACATTGCCTCCGAAAAGAAGGTTGTAGACCTGTTTGTATCCTGTCTCTGCTGTCTGGTAAGGCCAGGTCTCGTGCACAAGACGGTACTGTTTTAACCCGTTTGCATCAAAAAGATGCAGTCTTGCTTCCATGGAATTAAAATAACGGGTAGAAGGGACAGTCTGGTAGCCTGATCCTGTCCAGTAAGATTGATAATAACCTTCAGTATCGAGAGTCCATTGTATAATTGACGAAAAGATGTCTATTGCCATTTTATTATCAGAGATTATATAGCGTGCTCCTGATTTTTCAGGATCCGGATCTATTGCTTCAAGGACTGCACTTGCTTCTTCTTCAGACTGGGCAGTAAGGAATGTCACGGCTCCTGGCCTGTTTTCTTCTTCAATACTCTGGCTTCGTCCTCCTATTCCTGCCTGGAAAGGATTGGCATTTGGCATTCTATTTCCGATTGTTTCTATGTAATGACCGTAATCCCACCACGACATAACTCCATAAGCATTCTCAGGATAATCGAAGGGCTGTCCATTATCAGGAGCATCATAAATCCCATTAAAGTCCATTCCAGGATCAGGAGTATTAGTACGTAACCACGTGGTAGCTTCCGTCCATGGTTCATCAGGATCTGCCCTAACGTTTGCATATGTCATTGCCTTATTATATTGGGGAACAACTAATACAACCAGAATTATCAGCACTGCAAGAATATGTTCTATTCTTATGGACTTTAAAAATTTAGGAGCGTCACCCAAGGATTTTACATCTTTTCTGAAATTCTCTTCAAGCCTGTCCCATTTTACCATCTCAAGGAAAAGGCCTCCTACATAAGCACTCAGAATTGAAACATTTATTGAATAATAATATCCAAAACGATTTTGACCATAAATCGCAAGGAGCATAAAAACGCTCCAGATAAGAACTACTAATTCTTGCGGCTTGGATTTCTGCTGGAATACTTTAGGTATCAGAATTAATAACCCTAGTGTTGAAATAAGGAAAGCCGGGGCAGTAAAATTATCAAAGACTTTCCTAAGCGTAAACTGACCGCCTACTTCAAACATAGAGGAAACTTCTTGAATTGTAGAAGGTCCTCCTGTCTGAATCCCAAACACAGTATGAGGCGTGTTTATTATCATGGAGTAAAGTGAAGGAGATGCAACTTTTGCTAACATCAGTCCAAAAATCCCGATTCCTAAAATTAACAGAGGAAAATAATAAGCTTTTAT
>JBNAKO010000015.1:0-2395 GCA_049706495.1 Methanosarcina sp.
GAGCAACAGAGAATTACTGTAAAAGTTAATAGAAGAAGGTACGGAAAAGAAGTTACTGTTGTAGAAGGCTTCGATGCCAGTGAAATCGATCTTCACGAATTATCTACTTATCTCAAGTCAAAGTTTGCATGCGGCGGTACGGTAAAAGGGAATACCGTGGAACTTCAGGGTAATCACCTGGCCCGCATGAAAGAAGTCCTCATGGAAAAGGGTTTCTCTGCTGAACAAATTAAGAATTAAAGCCTGAAATTTAACCTGCCTCCAGGGATTACCGGATCTGGAATTGAAGATATCTTCAGGTTCGGAATTTCAGATATTTTTTCAAAATTTTCAGGTAGCTTGCATTTTCTATGCCGAGCTTCAAAAAAAGAAAATCCCGCAGATGAGACTTAGTCTCTTATTAAATACCTACATTAATTAAATACCTACATTATTATAAGCGCTTTAATATATATGTAAGTAGTATATAAATATAGCAAATTAAACAAAATTGCAATTATTGATTTTATCTTTGCAGGTGTAGGTCTTCCATGAAAACAACATGCGAAATTATGGTACAGAAAGTCTTGCCTGCAATTCGGGCCGAAATTTCGAGGGCAATGATTTTCGAGCACGGATGCACTCAACAGGATGTAGCGGATACTCTTGAATTGTCAAGAGCTGCAGTATCTCAGTACGTAAGCGAGAAAAGAGGAGCTGAGGTTGGGTTTTCCGAAGAAACCCAGAATGAAATCCGAAAGTTTGCATCAGTACTCCTGAGCCAGAAATTGTCCTCCAGGGAAAAGGCAAAAGGTATGTGCAGTATTTGCAGTTTTGTTCAAAAATCAGGCTGGCTGTACAGGAATGTACCTGACGCCAGGGCCTGTATCATATGCGAGGATATGGATAAGAAGTGAATGGAACATTATGCATTAAATGTAAAGGAAAAGGACTTTGTGGGCGTCCCCGCTGCCCGATCCTTGAAAAATTCAAATCTATACAGTTGATTGCTCCCGTAATTTCCGGGAATTCTGTTTTTGGAGCATCTCCGCCTGCTCTTTTTGTTGGAAGCTACGGTTACCCGAAGGTCTCGGCAGGCCCTCTCATTCCTCCTCTGGTGAAAGACGAGGAGGCTCCTATATATGAAGACCCTGCAGCCTGGGCAAATCTGAAGATAGAGGACATAATCTCCATGCGTTCTCGTCTGGTTGGAGCAAATACAAATTTCCATGTAAAGGATGCCCGTAAAAAAGAAAATCCTTTACTTATTAAAGCCCAGGAACTTGCGCTTTCGCAAAAACCAATTGATACTGAAGCCTGGTTTTACAAAGCTCCAAAGCAAGACCTGAAATTTGATTCCGTGCTTACGCCTATGGGCCCTTCAGGCCTTGTAAAAAATTTCGAGCTTGCAGAAAACCCGAGTGTGCCAAGAAAGGTAGACTATCTTGTCTATGACACGGACGCTCTGGCAAAAGACGCAGTACTTGAGCTCTACAAAGACGATATCTCGGCTGAACAGATTACGCGCCTGCTTTCTATTGGTCTGCTTGGTAAAGAGCGAAAAATCGTGCCTACCCGCTGGTCTATCACAGCAGTAGACGATATGGCAGGAAAAGAACTCACAGATAAAATTGTTGATTTCCCCTGGATTTCTGAGATCCAGCTTTTTAGCGGCACCCATTTCGGGAACCATTTCGAGGTCCTTTTGCTTCCAAGAGCCTATTCTTTCGAACTGATAGAAGCCTGGCTCCCGAAAGCAATCTGGGCTGGAGAAGAGACCTGGATTGGAGAAGATAGCGAAGGGATTACCGGGAAAAAAGGATACTCCCCTCTGGCAGGCGGCTATTATGCTGCAAGACTTCCTGCACTTGAATATCTTCTGGATATTAGAAGGCAGGCCTCAGTCTTTGTACTAAGAGAGATTACCCCGGATTACTGGGCTCCTCTTGGAGTCTGGGTAGTTCGAGAAGGCATGAGAAATGCTCTTAAAAATTCTCCCAGAAAATTTGATTCGATTGAAGGTGCGGTTTCAGATCTTTCAAGCAGGGTAAGGACTCCGAAGTCAGAGTGGATGCCGCAGGCCAAGCTGCTATCAGATTTTCGTTTCCAGACCACTCTGGATTTATTCCTCACGCCTTTATAAAATTAAGATTTGAAGAAGAGCTAAGAAGATTAAAGAATAAAGAGTTGCTTCCAAGTTCTTTTTTCGTTTTTAAAAAATGCAATTAATACTGGATATCTAAACGCTCTGGAAGTTGAAAATAAAATATGGTATCAAAAATATGTAATTTTTTTATAGAGCTCATCCCAAAACTAATTTTTATTCGACATCAATAAGATTTTGAAAATCATTTTCCGTATCATAAGATCAATTGATTATTTCAAATTCCAGATATAGTAACATAAACCTGAGTTT